>CAKVVS010000008.1:0-16113 GCA_934834395.1 Parahaemophilus parainfluenzae
ATACAATACTTTGAATGAAAGTTAATAACCAGAATAATGGTTTCGCGATAAACCATGCCCAACCATAATCGACAGTTAAGTCTAAGTGGTTAGCCACTTCAGCCATTTTGTTTTGTAATTTTGGACCTGTCCATAATGAGCTGGTAATTGTCTCTGTTGCACCTGCTGGAATAGAAACGACTGGACCACGATAACCAATAGATGCAACGTTATTTTTGCTGTCTGTAATACTATAAAGTTGGTTATTTACATCTTGATTTGGGATCCAAGCTGATACGAAATAGTGTTGTAAAACAGCAACCCAACCTGCTTTGGTATCGATAGAAAGATTTTTATCTTTCATATCGCTGAAGCTGTATTTTTTGTAATTGGTTTCTGAAGAAGAATACGCACCACCGGTATAAGTAGGCATTGCCACGTTACCGCTACTTTCAACTAATGTATGTTTTAATTGGCCGTAAGGCTCAACTTCAATTGCACTACCACTTTGGTTCACAATTTCAAAGTTAACACCTACATCGTAACTATCACGTTTTAACACAAAGATTTTACGATAAGTCACACCATCTTTTTCAAATGTTAATGGCACAGAAAGTTCATTTTGACCTTCTGCTAATTTGAAATTGTCGCCAGTAACTTGATATTGTGCACGACCTGCTTTTGTATCGATCCCGTTTTTACCAATTAAACCGCTTTGTGCAATGTAAACATGCTCGTTTGTATCTTTTAACAAGACGAAAGGTTCTTTTGAACCTAATTCTGCATCATATTTTAATAGTTCAGAACTGATTACATCACCACCTAATGTATCCACTTTCAAACGGAATACATCATTTTCTAATGTGATAATTTGACCTTTTGTTTGTGAATCTGCCACTACTTCAGCAGATGAAGAAGAACTTGCCGGGACATCAGAAGAGGCGGCTGTTATTTGTTCCGTGGTCTGTTGTTGAACAGGTGGATTTTTATCAAGTTGCCATTGCTGATAAACAAGGAAAGAAATAAAGAGTAGTGCAAGCACTAATAGGCTACGTCTTGAGTCCATTATTTTTTCTCATCGTTATTATTAATCTTTTTCGGCGGAACAGGATCGAATCCACCGGCGCTTAAGGGGTGACATTTTAATACACGTTTTAGCGTAAGCCAACTACCTTTTAACAATCCATGTGTTTTTAACGCCTCAATACCATAACAAGAACAGGTTGGCACAAAACGACAACGGGGCCCGATTAAAGGGCTAATCGCTACTTGATAAAACTTAATTAAAGCGATGAGGATTTTTGTGCCAAACGAATGTGACGTGCCCATAATTTATCCAAAGTTTGTAAAAACGTTTTATTATCAAGCTGACCAATGCCACGTTTCGCCACAAAGACAAAGTCACAAGAAGGCAAATTATGTTGAGATAAACGAAAACTTTCACGAACTAAACGTTTAATACGATTACGATCATGTGCTCGTTTAAGATGTTTTTTAGCCACAGTTAAACCTAAGCGTGGATGCTCAAGATTATTTTTGCGTGCGAGAATGGTAATTTCAGGGGTGCTTGCTCGAAACGGTTGTTCGAAGACATTTTTGAATTGAGTGGGAGTTAACAATCGTAACTCCCGAGAGAAGTTTAGCTTAATCACTAAAAGAGGTGATTATGCAGATAAACTCTTACGACCTTTAGCACGACGACGAGCTAAAACTTGACGGCCGTTTTTAGTTGCCATACGAGCACGGAAACCGTGAGTACGGCTACGTTTTAATACAGAAGGTTGAAATGTACGTTTCATTGTAATCTACCTAAATCAAAATGGTTTACTGTTTTGATATTCAAAACACAACAAGGGTTATAAAAAATAGACCGCAATTTTAATCATAAATTGGGCTTTCGTCAAATAAGAAAAGAGAAAATTCCGAAATAATCTTCCGTTTCTTCTAAAATCGTGGGGATTATACGGATTTTGGGCAAAATCTCAAGCAACCTTTTTGTCTTTTTTTGATGAGCAACAGAAGATCTTTTGCCTAAATTATTGTAAAATTCTCTTCGATTTTTAACCGCACTTTTGCGGCTTTTATTTTATACGCATATAACATAAGGATAATTTATCGTGAGCCTTTCCAACCTATGGCAAGATTGCTTATCTCAACTACAAGATCAGGTTTCCCCGATGGATCTCAGTACTTGGTTACGCCCACTACAAGCGGATGTCATCTCGCAAGATCAAGTGGTGTTATATGCGTCAAATATGTTTGTGAAAAGCTGGGTAGAAAATCATTATTTGGCTCAAATTCATCAAATTTGCCAAGCCCTTGCTAAAAATCCAAATTTACAAATTATCGTAAAAGAAGGGGTAAAACCAGCTCCAAAAGCCGTTGAACCAGCCTCAACTCAAACGAATAATCATCAAGAAAGTGCGGTCAATTTTCAGCAAGAATCTGATGTTCCCACTAAATTTGAATCTCATCTAAACCATAAACATTTATTTGAAAACTTTGTTGAAGGTAAATCAAACCAACTCGCTCGTGCAGTAGGCCAAAAACTCGCCCTTGCACCTGGTGAACCAACCGCAAACCCATTCTTTTTATATGGTGGTACAGGTTTAGGTAAAACCCACTTATTACACGCAATCGGTAACGGCATTTTAGCGAATAAACCGAATGCCCGCGTGCTTTATATCCATGCAAATAACTTTATGCAGCACATGGTAAAAGCAATGCGTGATAATAAAATGGATCAATTCAAAAAATTCTATCGTTCTCTTGATGCATTATTAGTGGATGATATTCAATTCTTTGCAGAGAAAGAAAAAACACAAGAAGAATTTTTCCATATTTTCAACAATTTATTTGAAACTGGTCGTCAAATTATTTTGACCTCTGACCGCTATCCAAAAGAAATTGAAAAAATTGAAGAACGCCTAAAATCTCGCTTCGGTTGGGGTTTAACCACTGCGATTGAGCCTCCTGATTTAGAAACCCGTGTTGCGATTTTGCTGAAAAAAGCGGAAGAACATCATATGGAACTGCCAGAAGAAGTGGCATTCTTTATTGCCCAACGCTTACGCACCAATGTTCGTGAATTAGAAGGTGCGTTAAACCGTGTGAAAGCGATGCAAGACTTCAAAGGTGGTCACATTGATATTGATTTTGTGCGTGACACATTAAAAGATATTCTTGCCTTACAAGAACGTTTGGTAACCATTGAAAATATTCAGAAAGTCGTGGCAGAATACTATCGAATTAAAGTGGCTGATTTAAAATCAAAAAGCAGAGCAAGATCAGTCACTCGCCCACGCCAAGTTGCGATGGCGTTAGCAAAAGAATTAACCAATAAAAGCTTACCGGAAATTGGCCGTGCCTTTGAACGCGACCATACGACAGTCTTAAATGCCTGCCGTGAAGTGCCAAAATTCCGTGAAAAAGACAGCAGTATTCAAGAAGATTGGGCGAATTTAATTCGCACATTATCTGCATAAGGAGCCAATGATGCAATTTAGCATTTCAAGAGAAAATCTACTAAAACCCTTACAGCAAGTTTGTGGCGTATTAAGCAATCGTCCGAATATTCCTGTATTAAATAACGTGTTATTACAAATTGAAGATAACCGTTTAACGATTACAGGTACAGACCTTGAAGTTGAGCTTTCTAGCTATACTCAACTTTCTTCTTCAACTGCTGATGGCGCTTTCACTATTCCAGCTAAAAAATTCTTAGATATTTGCCGCACGCTATCAGATGAATTTGAAATTACAGTTACCTTTGAAGAAGATCGCGCCATTGTAGAATCTGGTCGCAGTAAGTTTAATCTCACTACTCTGCCCGCTGAAGAATATCCAAATCTAACGGATTGGCAATCTGAAGTGGATTTTGCCTTACCGCAAAGCACCTTGCGTCGCTTAATTGAAGCAACCCAATTTTCAATGGCAAACCAGGATGCCCGCTATTTCTTAAACGGCATGAAATTTGAAACGGAAGGTAATTTATTACGTACTGTTGCAACTGACGGTCACCGTCTTGCGGTTTGTACGATCGAATTAGATCAAGATCTGCAAACTCATTCAGTTATTCTCCCTCGTAAAGGGGTATTAGAACTGAATCGCCTATTAGAAAGCAGTGACGAACTTGCTCGTTTGCAAATCGGTACTAATAATCTGCGTATTCACTTAAACCACATTGTGTTTACCTCAAAACTCATTGATGGTCGTTTCCCTGATTACCGTCGTGTATTACCACGTAATGCAACTCGTATCGTAGAAGGAAACTGGGAAACCTTAAAACAAGCTTTTGTACGCGCTTCGATTCTTTCAAATGAACGTGTACGTAGCGTGCGTTTAAACTTAAGTGAAAACCAACTTAAAATTACCGCATCTAACCCAGAACACGAGGTGGCAGAAGAAATCGTGGATGTGAATTATCAAGGTGAAGAAATGGAAGTGGGCTTTAATGTGACTTACATTTTAGATGTATTAAACGCCTTAAAATGCCAACAAGTACGTATCCGCCTCACAGATGCATCATCAAGCTGCTTAATTGAAAACAGCGAAGACGCAAGTGCAGAATACGTCATTATGCCAATGCGCCTCTAGAAATAATGGCCATTTCCCGCTTAATTGTTGAAAAATTTAGAAATTTAAATGCCGTGGATCTTGAATTTGATCACGGCTTTAACTTTTTAATCGGCAACAACGGCAGCGGAAAAACGAGCTTATTAGAAGCAATTTTTTATCTCGGACATGGACGATCTTTCAAAAGTGCGGTCGCAAATCGCATTATTTCTTACGACGAACCTCATTTCACGCTTTTTGGCCAAATTCAAGAAAGTCAGCATCAATGGTCTGTTGGATTACAAAAACTTCGTCAAGGTAATACCATTGCGAAAATAAATGGTGAAGACGGCAATAAAATTGCCGATCTCGCTCACCTTTTACCCATGCAATTAATTACGCCTGAAGGGCTGACCCTACTAAATGGTGGACCAAGTTTTCGACGTGCATTTTTAGATTGGGGTTTATTCCACCACCATAATAGCTTTCATTCCTCTTGGGTTGCCTTAAACCGTTTATTAAAACAACGAAATGCCGCACTCAGTCAAAATCAGCCTTATTCTGCAATAAAAATATGGGATATTGAATTAGCCAAACTAGCCCACCAAGTGAGTGATTGGCGCGCTGAATATGCTGAAGCCTTACGTCCTGAGATCGAAAAAACCTGCCAGTTATTTTTACCCGAATTAGAGATTACTGTTAGCTTTCATCAAGGCTGGGAGAAAGAGACTGAATATAGCGAATTACTGGTGCAAAACTTTGAGCGAGATAAAGCCATTGGCTATACGGTTTCTGGCCCACAAAAAGCCGATTTCCGTTTTAAAGCAAATGGATTACCGGTTGAAGATGTACTCTCTCGTGGCCAATTGAAATTATTGATGTGTGCGCTACGCTTAGCGCAAGGTGAACATTTAATGATTCAAAAACAACGCCATTGTATCTTTCTAATTGATGACTTTGCCTCAGAGTTGGATCAGCATAAACGCGCCCTGCTTGCGGAACGCTTGCAACAAAGTGGTTCTCAGGTCTTTGTTACTGCCATCACTCAAGGGCAACTCAAAGAAATGCAAGTAGAAAAAGGAAAATTGTTCCAAGTAGATACCGGTAAGATCTCCGAGCTGCAGCCATAAAAAATAATCCGATCTGTTTAAGGATCGGATTACGTTTAAAATAATACTATTTTTGACCGCACTTTAGTTTGGTTTCCATTCACCATTCAATACGGTACCTATCACATCATAATCTTTTGTGAATACCGCTAAGTTTGCGACTTTACCGGCTTCAACAGAACCTAAACGATCATCTACGCCAATCGCTCTTGCTGGGTAAAGATTACTCATGCGAATCGCTTCTGCTAATGGAATTTCTACATATTCCACAGCATTTTTGATGGACTCCATCATGGTAATTGATGCACCCGCAATCGTGCCATTTGCATCGTAGCAACGACCTTCTTTCACATAAATCGGTTTTCCTACAAAAGTGAAAGTTTCCAATTCAGGTGGTGCACCTGCAGCAGCAAGAGAATCGGTTACAATGCAAAGTTTGTCACCTTTCGCTTTTTTATCTAAGCGAACGTTACCAAAGTTCACATGCACGCCATCTACAATAATCCCCGTGTAAACATCGGAATCTAACACTGCGCCAACTACGCCCATCGCACGTCCTGAACTGATCGGTGACATCGCATTATGCAAGTGTGTCGCAAAGGTTGCCCCTTTATGAAAGGCGGCTTTTGCTACTTCATAAGTCGCATTAGAATGACCAATAGACACAATAATGCCTGCTTTCACAAAATCAGGAATATATTGCACCGTTGGGTTTTCAGCAGCAATGGTCAGTTTGGTAATGACATCCGCATTATCACATAAAAAATCTTTCATCTCTGGTGTCGCTTCACGGATATATTCCGGGCGATGCACGCCTTTTTTCTCAAGACTTAAATAAGGGCCTTCGATGTGTAAGCCAAGCGCTTGATTTTTATGCTTATTTAAATACTCGCGCATAATATTTACTGCGCGTTTGATATCTTCATCTGGTGCAGTAATAAACGTTGGTAAGAAACTGGTACAGCCTGATTTTAAGTTCGTGGCTTGCATAATTTCTAATGTTTTCACGCTTGTTTGATCGTTAAACATCACGCCGCCACAGCCATTTAATTGCAAATCAATAAAACCCGCTGTGAGATTATGCCCTTTCAAATCAATGGTTTGAATTCCACTTTCTAATTCGCTTTGTGGAATAACGGCTTGAATATATTCCCCTTCAATAACCACCGCATAATCTCTTAACACCTCATTTTTGGTGTAGATTACGCTGTTAATTAATGCATACTTCATCATACCTTCCTAAAATCAAATTAAAATTAACCGCACTTATAATACACTATGAATCGCGCGACCTTCCAATTCAGTAAAATATTTCACTGTTTTGACTTTCAATTCTTGCAATGCTGGCTCATCACATACCAAAACGAAATGACGATGAAGCTGTAAAGCACTCACTGTCCAAAGGTGATTAATACTGCCCTCTACGGCGGCTTGTACGGCTAAGGCTTTATTATGACCCGTTGCTAAAATCATCACTTCTTCTGCATCAAGTAATGTCCCTACACCGATTGTTAAGGCATATTTTGGTACTTGATTTACGTCATTATCAAAGAAACGAGAATTCGCGATAATAGTATCTGGCGTTAACGTTTTAATACGGGTACGCGAACTTAAAGAAGACGCAGGTTCATTAAAGGCAATATGTCCGTCAACACCTACACCGCCCATAAACAAATGAATTTTGCCATAAGATTTAATTTTTTCTTCATAACGGCGGCATTCTTCATCATGGTCATTGGTATTACCATTTAAAATATTGATATTTTGCGGTTGAATATCAATATGGTTGAAGAAATTATTATGCATAAAACTGTGATAGCTTTCTGGATGTTCTTTTGGCAAGCCCACATATTCATCCATATTGAAGGTCACCACATGCTTAAAACTCACTTCTCCTGCTTGATTTAATTTAATCAATTCTTGATAGGTCTTAAGTGGCGTACCACCTGTTGGTAAACCTAATACAAAAGGACGTTCTGCAGTAGGTTTAAAATGATTAATTCGATCAGCAATATGACGCGCAGCCCAGCGGCTGACTTGTTGTTCATTGTTCAGAGGAATGAGACGCATAATAACCTTCCTTATCAGTACCACACCGACATTCTTTCCTCTCCGATAGAGAGAGGAAAGAAGTAAGTGCGGTCACTTTTCCATTAATTTATAAATATTTTGCTTTTAACTCTTTCGCTTTCGCTAATTGCTCTGGTGTTGCTTTCGCTGTCATTGGCTCACGGCAATAACCTGCATCCACACCATCTAGTTTCAATAACTCTTTGATAGTGAGATATAAGCCATTCGCTAAAATGCCTTCGATAAGGTCATTGGTCACGTGTTGAACTTGAAGCGCATCAGCCAATTTACCTTGTTTGGTTAATTCAAAGATTTGTCTTGCACGCACACCGTTTACGTTGAATGTACTACCGATCGCACCATCTACACCAAGAGATACAGCCGGCACCATCATTTCATCAAAACCAGCCCAAATGAGGTGATTTGGATAAGCTTTTTTCAAGCGTTCTAATAGATAGAAATCCCCAGCGGTAAATTTCACACCAAGCACTTTCGGGTTTTTATAAAGTTCGCCGAATTGCTCAATCCCCATATTCACGCCTGTTAAGAACGGAATTGAGTACACGATCATGTTATTGCCTGTTTCAGCAATGATAGTGTCATAGTAATGTTTGATTTCAGGGAAGCTGAATTTATAGTAGAACGGGGTTACTGCAGAAAGACTGTCATAGCCTAATTCGGTTGCATATTTACCTAATTCCACTGCTTCATGTAAGTTCACACTACCCACTTGTGCGATTAGCGCGACTTGGTCTTTTGCTTCATCTTTCGCAATACGGAAAATTTGTTTTTTCTCTTCCGTAGAAAGCATGAAGTTTTCACCTGTTGAACCGCCTACATATAAACCATCAATTTTCATCTTATCAATGTTATAGCGAATGATTTCACGCAAACCTTTTTCATTGATAGAGCCATCTTCATTGAATGATACTAATAACGCACTAAAAATACCTTTTAAGTTACGCATTTTTCTCTCCTATTTGATACGTTGTTCTAAAATGACATTTAATGTTTTTTGCTTTATTTTGACCGCACTTTCTTGTGATGCCTGTACTAATAAAGCGTAAATCAAATCTAATACGAATAATTGAGCAATCTTCGTGCCGATAGAGTCGCCTTGTAACTTGCCTTGCTTATTCCCATTCACTAAAACAAGATCGGCATATTCTGTGATGGGGGAACGCAAGCTGTGCGTAATCGCAATGGTTTTAGCGCCATTTTCTTTGGCAATTTTCATGGTATGAGTGGTTTCTTGAGAATAACCGGAATGACTCAAACCAATTGCCACATCTTTTTTCGTCAATAACGATGCCTGCATATACATAAAATGATTATTACCCGTCGCATCCACTTGCACACCGATACGCATCAGTTTATTTTTGGCATCTTCCGCGGTAATACCGGATGTACCCACACCAAATAAAAAGACACGATTTGCTTGCTGAATGGCTTTTACTGCTTCTTCCAACTGCTCAAAATCTAATAAATTAATGGTTTCATCCATCACGTTATTGATGGCAGATTTCAGCTTATGTGCAATATTCAATGAATTGTCAGAATCGGTAATATCGGAATCTAATACGGTGTTATCTTTGCCATCTTTTGTGGCAAGCTCGATGGATAATTCCAATTTAAAATCACTAAAGCCTTTAAAGCCGAGAGTACGGCAAAAACGCACAAAGGTCGCCTCCCCCACTTCTAAATGGGCGGCAATTTCAGCTAAAGGAGCTTGCACCGCAAGATCGGGATTTAATAAAATCGCATCCGCAATTTTCTTTTCAGTCTTCGTTAAACTACGATACAACGAGCTAATGGTATTTAAAATATTGCCGTTTTTAGCCATAAACCACTCCCGTATTTTTTGCTTGTAATAAGCAATCTTTTACCCAGTAAGCCGCGCCAATCAAGCCTGCATCTTGTCCAAATTGAGCGCTTTCTAATTCGCAGTGATAAACAGCGGGAAGTTCACTTAATAAAGATTGAACTAACGGTAAATAGCCTTCTGCCAATCCTACGCTACCGCCAACCACGACTTTTTGCATGTCTAATCCAATCTTCAAATCCGCAATTAAATTCGCAATGGCTTGTGCTGAACGAGTTACAAGTGCGGTTGCTTTTTCATCATTTTGACGGAAACGCGCAAAAACTTCTTTCGGATCACAAGGATCATCCCATTGAGAAGAAACTGCTTCAATCGCGCGACCTGATGCAATGGCTTCAACACAACCACGGCGACCACAACCACAAATTGGACCATTAGGATCGGCTAAAGTATGACCTATATGCCCAGCAATGCCGTTTGGCTCAGTAAGTAAACGATGATTTAAAATTAAACCGCCCCCTACGCCGGTTGAAACCGTAATAAAGGTAAAATTTTGAACATCATTAGGATTTTGTAATTGATACTCGGCATAGGCTGCAGCTTGCACATCATTAAGTAAGCCAATTGGTTTATCGGTGTGCTGTGCAATACTGTCTTTTAATGGGAATTGAGCTAATCCACCCAAGTTTTTAGGATTAAGTGCAGTCAGAATGCCTTGATTAATAATGCCCGTTGAAGCAACGGCGACATAATCAAACTGCCCTTCATATTCTTTTAACAACTGAGCAAGGGTTTGATGCATCGCTTGCGCAGCATCATCTTGTGGCGTGGAAATCTGTTTTCGCTGCTGAATTTCACCATTTTTCACAATAGCAGAAGCAATTTTCGTGCCACCAATATCTAATGCCAAACAACGCTGTAATGTCTGACCACTATCCACTGTTAATGACATATCTTCTTCCTTTATTTTTTTGCTGAATGAATGGCTTCTGTAAACCAACTTACGATATGCTCTAAACGAGTCAATGCAGAACCTACGGTCACACAATAAGCACCAATTTCAATTGCCGTTTTCGCCAACTCCGGGGTGTTATAACGTCCTTCCGCCATGACTCGGCAACCCGCTGCTTTCAAATCTTTAACCAATTGATAATCAGGCTCTTCCGGCACAGTACCACCTGTGTAGCCAGACATCGTACTGCCCACAATATCAAAACCGAGTTTTTGACAGTACAAGCCTTCTTCTAAATTCGAACAATCCGCCATGGCTAAACAGCCTAATTCGTGTATTTTTTTAACCGCACTTTCAATATCTACTGGTCTAGGGCGATTTGTCCCATCCACGGCAATAATGTCTGCACCGGCTTTCGCTAAATCTTCAATATCATGCAAAAATGGGGTAATTCGCACTGGGCTGTCAGGTAAATCACGTTTCACAATACCAATAATCGGTACATTCACAGTAGGGCGTGTTGCTTTAAGATTTTCTATGCCCTCGATACGCAATCCGGCGGCGCCACCAGCAACAGAAGCCTGTGCCATGGCCGCCACGATTTCTGGTTTATCCATCGGGCCGTCATCGACAGGCTGACAAGAAGCAATAAGACCAAATTTGATTTTATCTAAGACTTCATTATGTGATAATTTCGACATATAAACTCCTACATTAGACAGTAACACTTGGTTTCCTTTTTGGCTTTCTGGCCATTATAGTAAAACGCAGTAAAACTTGCACCATAAAAAAATATTTTTTGAAGTACAATTTCAAAATTTGTGATCGGCTTCTCAATTTTGAGATAAAGTTACCACATTTGTACAAAATATTTTTTTTTACTTTAGAATATGAAGTAATACTTCATTACTTATAAATAGGAGAAAAAAATGAATGTGTTAGGTTATGCGCAAAAAATTGGGCAAGCCTTAATGGTACCTGTTGCGGTATTACCAGCAGCGGCTGTACTGATGGGTATTGGTTATTGGCTTGACCCAGATGGCTGGGGAGCTAACAGTCAACTTGCTGCATTTTTAATTAAATCAGGCGGTGCTATCATCGATAACATGGGCCTGCTTTTTGCCGTTGGCGTTGCTTTCGGTTTATCTAAGGACAAACATGGTTCTGCTGCACTTTCAGGTTTAGTGGGTTACTATGTGGTAACCACTCTACTTTCACCTGGCAGTGTTGCTCAGCTACAACATATCGATGTAAGTGAAGTGCCAGCCGCCTTCGGGAAAATCAATAACCAATTTATTGGGATTTTGATCGGGGTGATTTCGGCTGAACTTTATAACCGCTTCTATCAAGTGGAATTGCCAAAAGCACTCTCCTTCTTTAGCGGAAAACGCCTTGTGCCAATCGTCGTTTCTTTTGTCATGATGTTCATCAGCTTCATATTGCTTTACATCTGGCCATATATTTTCGGCGGTTTAGTGTCATTCGGTGAAAGCATTAAAGACTTAGGCGCTGTTGGTGCAGGTCTTTACGGTTTCTTCAACCGTTTACTCATTCCTGTTGGCTTACACCATGCATTGAACTCAGTATTCTGGTTTGACGTAGCTGGCATCAATGATATTCCAAACTTCTTAGGTGGTGCGAAATCACTTGCTGAAGGTACTGCAACGGTTGGTGTCACTGGTATGTATCAAGCCGGATTCTTCCCTGTCATGATGTTCGGTTTACCGGGTGCCGCATTAGCGATTTATCTCAGCGCTAAACCAAGTCAAAGAACTAAAGTGGCGTCAATCATGCTTGCGGGTGCATTTGCCTCATTCTTCACTGGTATCACCGAGCCATTAGAATTCTCTTTCATGTTTGTTGCACCGGTGCTTTACTTCATCCACGCAGTATTAACCGGTATTTCTGTCTTTATCGCGGCAACAATGCATTGGATCGCAGGCTTCGGTTTCAGTGCAGGTCTCGTGGATATGGTACTTTCATCACGCAACCCATTAGCCGTTGAATGGTATATGCTCATCGTACAAGGCTTAGTATTCTTCGTGATTTACTACGTGGTATTCCGTTTTGCAATTAAAGCGTTCAACTTAAAAACATTAGGTCGCACAGAAGAAGCGGAAGAAACCACTGCTGCACAACCAGCAGCAAGCCAATCTCGCGAAGAAAGAGCGGTCAAATTTATTGATGCTTTAGGTGGTGCTGATAACTTCAAAAATATTGATGCTTGTATCACTCGCTTACGTTTAAGCTTAGTGGATCAACACAAAATTAATGAAGAACAGCTTAAGTCTCTTGGCGCAAAAGGTATCGTGAAAATTGGTAACGATGGCTTACAAGTGGTTCTCGGCCCTGAAGCTGAACTTGTAGCAGAAGCCATGAAACAAAAAGTGAAATAACACACACTAAATGAAATGCCGACTCAGAAATGGGTCGGTATTTTTTTGCCAAAAATAAAGTAAAAAATGACCGCTCTTTAGCTGAGAATTTCTCGTTCGAAGTGAGTTAAATGAAAGTTTGAAAATTGAAGATTGTTTTGAAGGGTGGTGGAACTAAGCAGAATTGGTCTTAACAGCAAGTGGCTTACTGCATCGCATCCCTGCGGGATTTCTACCTAGCCCACCATAGATTTAAAGCATCTCTGGGGTTCCAGTCTGCGATATAAAATTAAAAGATTCAGAATCTTTTAAAAGCCACTTATATATTCAGGAGACCAATCCTGACTTCCAAAGAAACTACATTGGAAGGCAGTGGTATGATAGAAGTCTTCCGCTATTTTGTCAATTAAGATATTGCACTAAAAGAAGTATTTTTTCGCTTTTCGTATAAAAATTAACAAAGGCATTTCAACTATCACATCAATGTAACAAAAACAAAATAACCGTCTTATTAAAGACGGTTATTTTTGCTATCGAGTGCCGTAAACCACAATGGTTTTACCGTGCGCATGAATTAAATTTTGATCTTCCAGCATCTTAATTATTCGCCCTACGGTTTCACGTGAACAGCCCACCATTTGACCGATTTCCTGACGCGTAATTTTAATTTGCATACCATCAGGATGAGTCATGGCTTCAGGTTGTTTTGCTAGATGCATAAGCGCCTGAGCAATACGGCCTGCCACATCCAAAAAGGCCAAGTTAGTCACTTGTCGAGATGTATTTTGCAAGCGTTTTGATAACTGAGCGGTAAGGAACATTAAAATCTCAGGATTAATTTGAATAAGCTGACGATATTTTTTATAGGAAATTTCTGCAATTTCACAAGGGGTTTTCGTTTTTACCCAAGCAGAACGTTTCGAACCTTCGTCAAATAAACCTGCTTCACCAAAAAATTGTCCGGCACCTAAATAAGATAAAATCATCTCTTTGCCTTCATCATCTTTCGATGAAACCATCACGCTTCCTTTAATTAAGAAATATAAAATATTGGCATCTTCCCCTGCATGGATTAAGGTCGATTTTGCAGGATATTTATGCAAATGACAGTGCGTTAGGAACCAATCCAGAGCAGGATCGCGTTGTTGATCATCGTCTTGTAACTTTTGTTCTTCAAGTAATTCTACATCTTCTGACATATAAGCTCCTATTGATTCATTTTAGAAATTCCATTTTATCTTTGATATCAATGGATTCATGTAATTCTGACCAAACAATCACTGCACTTCCATTGTGAATCTTGTTTAGTAGGTGTTGTTTTTTTTGTTCTAAAGAAAATTCGTGTGAACCATAATCGGTACCTTCTCTAAGTACCACACTTTCCACAATGTTTTCTAAGGTTTCGGTTGGCAATTCTTGCCACGGAATAATCATATATTTATCAACTAAAGTCAATTAAGCAAAAAGTGGTTCTAGAAAACGCCATTGCTGTTCAAAACTTTGATTTGCGCCTAAACGGAAGTTTGTGCGGACATAACGCATAAACTGCCCTTCACAAAGGGTCACTAAATGCCCTGCAATAATACGTTCATCAACGTTAAAACCGCGCCCTTCACGTAATTTGCGCATTTGTAAAATATTCACAAATTGCATTTCAAGACGATCAAAAAATTGCGCGACACGAGCCTGTAAAAGTGGCTCTTCAAACATCAATGCATGTCCAGTCAAAATACGGGTTAAACCTGGGTTTTTACGTGCAAAGTCGAGGATCATCTGCATAATGTCACGCACTCGATTCATCGTATTGATTTCATTACGAATTGATGTGGTGATACGGCTAAATAAATTCGCTTCGATATTATCGATCAACGCTTCAAACATTTTGGTTTTACTTGGGAAGTAACGATAAAGAGCCGCTTCTGACACCCCTACTTCTTCCGCTAAACGCGCTGTCGTCATACGCTCCATTCCGCGTTCAGAATGCAGCATATGGGTAAGCACCGTCAACACTTGTTGCCGACGTTCTTTTACCGTACGTTTTTCGATTTTTGGCGGTTTGATTTCCGCGGCAATCTCATCAACTTCTACGAGAGATAATTGTTCTACCATAGTTTATTTTTTACCTGAATGACCAAAACCGCCCTCACCGCGTTCAGTTTCGGTAAATTCGCTGACAATATTGAATTCTGCTTGTACTACTGGCACAAAGACTAATTGCGCAATACGGTCACCAACTTCAATTTTGAACGGTTCATGACCACGATTCCATACAGACACCATTAATGGACCTTGATAATCTGAATCAATTAAGCCGACCAAGTTACCTAATACGATACCGTGTTTATGACCTAAACCTGAACGAGGCAAAATCACTGCTGCAAGGTTCGGATCGGCAATATAAATTGAAAGGCCTGTTGGGATAAGTTTAGTTTCGCCTGGTTGAATTTCAATGCCCTCTTCAAGCAATGCACGTAAATCCAAACCTGCTGAACCTTCGGTTGCATAGGTTGGTAAAGGAAATTCGTTGCCAATACGGCTATCTAAAATTTTTACATCAATTTTTTTCATGCTTATTTATCCTTTAAAAGAAATCTGTCATACAGAAGTGCGATCACAAAACCCAACAAATTTTGAACGTATTTTATTTGTGATAATGCTCAATAATTTCTGTGACTAACACTTCTGCCAATTTATTTTTGTCAGCTAACGGCAACGCTTTTTCGCCTGTTTTCCAAAAAATCTGCAAGGCATTTTGATCTTGTCCGAATACTTGCCCACCCGATACATCATTGGCACAAATCATATCTAAATTTTTGCGTTGAAGTTTGCTCTTCGCATATTCAGCGACATTTTGCGTTTCAGCTGCAAAGCCCACAACAAATGGACGATCTTTTTCTAAACTTGCCACACTTGCGATAATGTCTGGATTTTTCACCAATTTAAGGGAAAGCTCATCGTTATCATTGGTTTTCTTAATTTTTTGCTCGGCAACTTCCGCAACTCGATAATCTGCTACTGCGGCACAGCCAATAAAAATACGATTTTTGACCGCACTTTCAAGGGAGGCTTGCCACATTTCATGGGCGGTTGTCACATCAATACGATGAACATTTTTCGGCGTAGCCAAATTAACAGGCCCCGCAATTAAGGTGACATTTGCCCCACGTTTTGCAAAGGCCTCGGCAATCGCAAAGCCCATTTTGCCTGAGCTGTGATTAGAAATATAACGAACCGGATCGATAGCCTCACGCG
>CAKVVS010000009.1:0-15613 GCA_934834395.1 Parahaemophilus parainfluenzae
AAACATCCCTGAGCAAGAACCACAAGTAGGGCAAGCGCTGCGCTCAATGGCATCAACATCTTTATCGCTGACATTCACATCGGCGCTTTGGATCATGGCATCAATTAAGTCTAATTTGATGAGCTGGTCGGAAAGTTTGGTTTTACCCGCTTCCATTGGGCCGCCTGAAACGAAGATAGTTGGAATGTTCAAACGCATTGCCGCCATTAACATTCCCGGGGTAATTTTGTCACAGTTGGAAATACACACCATGGCATCGGCGCAGTGAGCGTTTACCATATACTCCACGCTGTCTGCGATTAAGTCTCGGCTTGGTAAGGAGTAAAGCATCCCACCGTGTCCCATGGCAATACCGTCATCCACTGCAATGGTATTGAATTCTTTTGCTACGCCGCCGGCTTTTTCAATTTCCGCCGCGACCAGTTGTCCCATGTCTTTTAAATGCACATGCCCCGGGACGAATTGGGTGAAAGAGTTCACTACCGCAATAATGGGTTTTCCGAAGTCATTTTCTTTCATCCCTGTTGCACGCCATAAGGCACGTGCACCTGCCATATTACGACCTTGTGTACTGGTCGCAGAACGTAGTTTTGGCATAGTTATAAATTCTCCAAGTAAATTTCGTTAAGATATATGTACTTTAATATTTAAAGTGAGTTCAATTCTTGAGTATTTTATGGACTATAGGTTATACATTATGCAACCAGTTAGTAATAGGCTAGATAATATTGCTAATACGATAAGTTTTTTCATTTCTATTTCTCCATTGATAATAATTTTTGGTAATAAAAAAGATTATACGTTTTATAAATTACTTATTAGGTAACAATAAGATTATTTTATCTCCACCACCCCCGACAACTTTGCTAGCTGATTAGCCAATAGATCAAAAGTGCGGTTAGATTTTAAAGTAATTTTTAATCACGCTTTATTGTCATTTAACGGAATGGGCAAAAATCAAGGAGTGCATTACGCTCGTTGAAGCAATCAAGAAGACTAAATGGAATCCACAATGGAGCCGTTAAGATTATTAGTGGTCCTGTAAGTATATTTTCACCCGTGTCCGAAAGACTATATGATTTGCTGGTAGTATAAGTCGTACGATAAACTGTTGCCATAATAGGTTTTGCCAGTTTATATTTTGCTAGTAATTCATCACGATTCTTATATTCTTGGATAATACCATCCGCCTTGTACGTTTTAATATAAAAAATATCAAGTTGAGATGAAATATCAGAATCTTCTTTTATCCCTTTTTTAACCTTATCTTTTGCTTGAGATGCTTGTGTAAAATTAAATTGATTTACTAGTTCATCCCGTTGTTTTTTCGTTAATTTATCTGCTTTAACAAACACTCTTAAATATGATGAAGCTCGTTGCTTTTTATCCTCATCCAAATATATATAAAGTTCAGGTGACACTTTTTCTATTGATTTTGCATAGGTGCTATTAAGAAATATTGATAAATTAGAAACATCTTGCCCTTTAAATTCAAAATTTTCTTTATCAGTAAAAACAAAAAGCCTGCCATCTTGACTAAACATAAACATCTCAATGGGTTCTTTACTTGATGTTACATCAGACTGTATATTTTTATCTACAGTACATGCTGACAAACACAATAATGAACACAGCATTATGAATGATAATAGCTTTTTCATTTTTGATTCCTTTACTTTATTTCAATCACATCCGGCAATTTTGCTAACTGATTTACCAACAGATCAAAAGTGCGGTCAGATTTTACAGTGATTTTTAATGGCACTTGTGTTTCTACTAGTGCCATTTCCATATTAGTCACAGTGAAACCGCGCAAGCGAATAACGCGTAATACACGTTCTAAAACTTCAGGACGATGTTGAACAGTCAATTCAAAAGTATATTGGTTCATCTTAAATTTCCTCCAACATATCAGCATTACATGCACCCGGTGGGACTAATGGCCACACACATTCATCAGGTGGAATACATACTTGTAGCAAATAAGCGGTTTCGCTATTTAATAAACGATTAAGCGCTTTATCTACTTCGTCAGCTTGTTCAATGCGTTCAGCTGGAATATCAAAGGCTTTCGCTAACATCACGAAATCAGGGTTATCTTCTAAAATAGTTTCAGAACGACGTTTATTCCAGAAAAGGTCTTGCCATTGACGCACCATACCAAGGCGTTGGTTATCTAACAGCAAAATTTTCACCGGTAATTTACCGCGTTTGATTGAGCCTAATTCTTGAATGTTCATCATCAATGAACCATCGCCTGTCACTAAAATCACTTCATCATGAGGACGTGCTTTTTTCGCGCCTACCGCTGCAGGTAAACCAAATCCCATTGTGCCGAAGCCTGCGGAGGTGATATAGTTTTCTGGTGCAAAATGACGCATATGTTGCGCAGACCACATTTGATGTTGGCCCACATCGGTACAAATCACAGCATTTTGAGGTTTACGCTGTGAAAGTGTGTTAAGCAATGACCAAGGGTCAATAGGACGATTACCTTCGTTATCGATATAAGTGAAATCGAGTTTGGCTTTTAACGATTGGATGTGTGCTCGCCAATCATCAATTGCAAGCGGAATACTTAAAGCCTCTAAGGCTTGAATTAAATCACCTTGAAGGGCGACATTTGCCATGCGAAGTTTGTTGATTTCCGCGGCATCAATATCACAATGAATGACTTTAGCATGTGGAGCAAAACTGTCTAATTTACCGGTCACACGGTCATCAAAACGTGCACCGCATACTAATAATAAATCACATTCTTGCACGGCAATGTTTGCAGCTCTTGTACCGTGCATACCAATCATGCCCATATAAACGGGATCGGTTGGGTCAATTGAGCCTAAACCTTTCAATGTCGAAACAGATGGCATTTTGGTGATTTGTAGGAATTTTTTGACCGCTTGTGTGGCTTTCGCCATACCTACACCGCCACCCACATAAAGCACTGGTTTTTTCGCTTGCGCCAATAATGCTTTTGCTTCAGCTAATTTTAATTCTGAAAGTGCGGTTGGTTTTACGACTGGTTTGACAATAGGTTTTATATGTTCAGGTACATCACTCACTTGGATGTTACGAGGCACATCAATGAGAACTGGACCAGGTCTGCCACTTTGTGCAATTTGGAAAGCAGAGGCAATAATTTCGGGGAGTTCTTCGATGGATTGCACAATGTAGCTGTGCTTGGTGCAAGCAAGAGATAAACCTAAAACATCGGCTTCTTGGAAAGCATCGGTACCGATAAGAGGGGCAGCCACTTGGCCAGTAAATGCCACGATTGGCACAGAATCAGCAAAGGCATCGCCTAAACCGGTAATTAAATTGGTTGCACCCGGACCAGAGGTTGCTACACAAACGCCGACTTTACCCGTAGAGCGCGCATAACCAATCGCGGCTATTGCAGCACCTTGTTCATTACGACAAAGGAGATGGTCAAGACCTGAGTCATAGATGGCATCATAGGTTGGCATGATTGCCCCGCCTGGGTAGCCGAAAAGATCGGTTACACCGTGCGCTTTTAAACATTCGATAATGAGTTGTGCGCCTGTCATGTTGCTTCCCGTTTTTATGATTATTAAATAATTTTATGAATATTGAAGTTCAGCATTGTAGCGGAATTTTTCGCCTTTGGTTAGGTTTTCGCGAAAAAACAAATGAAAAAAACACGATAACTAAGATTATCGTGTTTTTTGATAAGAAGTGCGGTCAGAAAACGTAGTGTTTTCTACACAAAATTAGAAGCCTGCTTGTTTTTCTAATTGTTCAACAAGCGCATCATCTAAACCTAACGCTTGCGCTAAATCTGCTAAGAAAATGATTTCTTTGCGAGATAAATCTTTGCTTACTAAGCGAGCTGCTAAGTACACATTGCTTGCAAGTGCAGTATCATTGCCTACAAGACGTGCAATCTCGTTGATAGAAATTGGATTTTGGATTTCTTGTTCAAGCCATTGCGCTAATTCAGGGTTGTTACCCGCTTCATTTGCGATAGTTTGTTTTTCATCTTCAGTGATTTCACCATCTGCAGCCGCTGCAGCAATCATAGTACGTAAAATCAATTCACCCGCATCAACATGGCTTGATGAATTTAATACATCAAACGCATTTTCTGAAATGTTTGGTTGGCTGCTTTGTTGGGATTTTTGATAGTTTTGGTACGCTTGGTAAGCAAGATTACCTAATACAGCAAGTGAGCCTAATTTTGCTAAGCTTGCACCGCCGCTACGGCCTAAAATCATTGATAAAATACCGCCTAATGCTGCACCACCACCTACTTTGGTGAGAGAGTCGATAGTTTGGTTGCCGGTTTCAAGTTTGCTTGCAGAGTTTTTCGCGACATCTAAAAATTGGTTTAAAATGCTGTTAAGATCCATAAATGTTTCCTTTTGGTTGTTTTGTTGATAGTAGTTAAATGCGGCTTTTAGACAGTAAAATTTAAAAAAAATTCACTGAATTTAACCTCTCTTTAAACCAAGTTCTTGACTCGGTTTTAGAATTCATTATATTGAAACCTTTCTTCACTAAAAAGGAACTTAATATGACGCAGTCAAACGCAAAGCGTGAGACCTTCTCTGGCCGGAAAGCATTTATTATGGCGGCAATTGGATCCGCCGTTGGTTTAGGAAACATTTGGCGTTTCCCTTACACCACTTATGAAAACGGGGGCGGTGCATTTATTATCCCTTATCTTATTGCACTTTTAACCGCCGGTATTCCATTACTTTTCTTAGATTATGCAATTGGTCATCGCCATCGTGGTGGTGCACCACTTTCTTATCGTCGTTTTAACCCACACTTTGAAGTGTTTGGTTGGTGGCAGGTGATGGTGAATGTCATCATCGGTCTTTACTATGCTGTGGTATTAGGTTGGGCAGCAAGCTATACCTACTTCTCACTTAATTCTGCTTGGGGCGATCAACCAATTGATTTCTTCCTACACGAATTCTTAAAAATGGGTGATATCAGCAATGGTGTGAGCTTTGAGTTTGTAGGCATGGTGACAGGCCCATTAATTGCTGTATGGTTAGTGGCATTAGGTGTGCTTTCTTTAGGTATTCAAAAAGGGATTTCTAAATCTTCAGATATCTTGATGCCTGTTTTAGTGGTGATGTTTGTGGCGTTGGTAGTTTATTCTTTATTCTTACCAGGTGCAGAAAAAGGCTTAAACGCACTATTTACACCAGACTGGTCAAAACTCTCTAATCCGAGCGTGTGGATTGCGGCTTATGGTCAAATATTCTTCTCTCTTTCCATCTGTTTCGGGATTATGATTACGTATGCATCGTACTTGAAAAAAGATTCTGATTTAACAGGTAGCGGTTTGGTTGTTGGCTTTGCAAACTCGAGCTTTGAAGTACTTGCCGGTATCGGTGTATTTGCGGCATTAGGTTTCATCGCAACTGCACAAGGCGTAGAAGTGAGCGAAGTGGCAAAAGGTGGTATTGGTTTAGCCTTCTTTGCATTCCCAACTATTATTAACAAAGCACCATTCGGTGAAGTATTAGGGGTATTGTTCTTCGGTTCATTAACCTTTGCGGCATTAACCTCATTTATCTCTGTTATTGAAGTAATCATTTCAGCGATTCAAGATAAACTCCGTTTACGTCGAGCAAAAGCGACCTTTGTTGTTGGTTTGCCAATGATGGTGGTTTCGGTGATTTTATTCGGTACAACAACCGGCTTACCAATGCTTGATGTGTTCGATAAATTTGTGAACTACTTCGGTATTGTAGCAGTGGCATTTGTTTCATTAATTGTGATTGTTGCAAATGAAAAACTAGGCTTATTAGGCAACCACTTAAATGAAAGCTCTTCATTCAAAGTGGGTTTCCTATGGCGTTTATGTATTGTCATCACAACCGGTATTCTTGCCTTTATGTTATTCAGTGAAGGTGCGAAAGTATTTACAGAAGGTTATGAAGGTTATCCAAGCTGGTTTGTAAATATCTTTGGTTGGGGTATGGCAATTTCGCTAGTGGTCGTTTCATTCATTCTTTCTCGTTTAAAATGGAAAAATGAAGACAACTTCAAGCTTGAAGAAAAAGGAGAATAAAGATGACAAGTATTGCAATTACAATGATGATTGTGGCGCTTTTAGTAATTTGGGGCGGCTTGATCTTTTCCTTAATCAGACTTCCAAAAGAAGAAAAATAAGGTCAAAATTGACCGCACTTTGAAATAAGTAGGGCGTGCTGAGCACGCCCTTTTTTGTTATTTCGATAAATCGATTTGATATACCGCAAATCCCACTTCATCGGTGCCGACTTTCTTCATTGGGTATTGCGCATTGTCTTGAATAAATTTCGCTGCTTGTTCGCTTGGCGAGGTTTCAAAACGCACATCTAATTTATCGTTACCTTTAATCGGTGCAAAACGCCAGTTTTTATCTGCACTAGGGTTTACATGGCCATTTTTCTCGCTTTCTGCTTTGATGTAATCCGCAAGAATTTGGCGGTTTTCATCAGGAGAAGCGTAAACGATATGCGCATCACCTGTGCCTGGGAATTTGTTACCGTAAGCGCGATAGTTGTTAGTCGCAATTAAGAATTCTGCTTTTGGATCAACCGGTTTACCTTGGTAGGTTAAATTCACCACACGGTGTGAGTTCGGGTTAATCAATTTACATTCGCCGTCATAACGCGGTGGTTGAGTCAGGTCGAATTCATAATTTACGCCGTCAATCACATCGTAGTTATAAGTACGGAAACCGTCCCAATCAAGTAAAGATTGTGGTTTGTCGCTGGTAGGATCGATTTGTTTGAACATACCTGCGCTACATTCTAACCACTCTTTCAGTTCTTCACCGGTTGCTTTGACAACAACTAAGGTATTTGGATAGAGGTATAAGTCTGCTGCGTTACGGAACGTTAATTCACCTTTGTTAACTTCAGTATAGCCCGTTGGGTCATTTTTACGTCCGACTGCTTTAAATGGTGCGCCTGCACTTAAAATTGGTAAGCCCGCCATTGCTGCAACACTTGGTGCTACTTTTTCAACGTAAGCTTTTTGTGCTTGGTTCACAATTTGAATGGTTGGGTCATCTTGCACTAGGGCTAAGTAGCTATACATGTTATCTGTCGCTTTACCGATTGGCTGTGCCACGAATTCACGGGTGGCTTCATGCACAGGTTTTAAAAGTGCGGTCAATTCGGCATCACTTTCTGTGGTCGCTTTTTTGTTTTCTGCATCGTAAATTGGACGAAGTACCGCTTTACCATCAGCCACTAACCATTTGCCGTTGTGTTGAGCAAGGGTTAAGTCGATTACACTAATGTTGTTTGCCCAGTAGCCCGCCATACTTTCAGGTACGCCTTTTACGGTTCCTTTAGCAATATCTGCATTTGGTGATTTGGCGAACTCTTTGTTTGGGAATAAACGGTGAGAGTGACCGAAAACAATCGCGTCAATGTGTGGTACATCAGCAAGGTAGAATGCTGAGTTTTCTGCACCTTCTTGATATGGCTCATCTGATGGGCCTGTGTGAGCAAGTGCCACAATAATATCGGCGCCTTTTTGTTTCATTTCTGGCACATATTTTTGTGCGGTTTTCACGATATCGCGCGTTTCAACTTTGCCTTGTAAATTTGCTTTATCCCATACCATAATTTGTGGTGGTACAAAACCGATATAACCAATGTTTAGTTTGTGCTTTTTACCTTGGCTATCTACCACTTCTTTGGTTTGAATCACATAAGGTGTGAAATAGGGCTCTTCGGTACCGACTTTTACTACGTTGGCATTGATGATTGGGAATTTCGCTTGTTTAATCGCATCGGCTAAATAATCTAAGCCATAGTTAAATTCGTGGTTACCTAATGTGCCCACTTCATAGTGCATCGCATTTAAGCAATCTACGGCTGGGTTTGGTTTGCCTTCTTTATAACCTTTCGCGGCTTGATAGTCAGCAATTGGGTTACCTTGGATTAAGTCACCGTTATCAACTAAAACGCTGTTTTTCACCTCTTTACGAGCTTGACGAATCAAGCTTGCTGCACGGGTAAAACCGAATTTCTCAGTAGGTGCATCTTTGTAGTAATCGAAGTCAGTTAAAAAACTGTGAATATCGGTCGTTGCTACGATACGCAAATCGACTTGTGTGTCGCTTTTCGCAAAAGCAAAACGGCTCGCACTCAACGCTAAAATGCTGCTTGCGCCAAGTTGGATGAAATCTCTTCTGTTGATCATATGTGCTCCTGTTGTGTGAGAATCGACGGGATTTTAAATCTCTTTTATATATAAAGAAAGCGCAATATAAAGTTCTGGGATGAAGTGTGATGAGCATCACAAAATAAAGGATTGAATTTTGTTGCAAAACTCCGCATTTGGGACAAAAATAGGCTATCCAATCCACTAGAAATTAAGTCATTCATAGTAAGGTAGCCTGCATTTATTGATGGCATCCGATAAGGAGATCGCTATGGCTTTTAATCTTAAAAATAGACACCTATTGAGTCTTGTTCATCATTCAGAACGCGAAATTAATTATTTGTTAGATTTATCACGTGATTTGAAACGAGCGAAATATGCTGGAACTGAACAACCTCAGCTTAAAGGTAAAAATATCGCACTTATTTTTGAAAAGACATCAACGCGTACTCGTTGTGCCTTTGAAGTAGCGGCTCATGATCAAGGTGCACAAGTGACTTACATTGATCCAAATTCCTCTCAGATTGGACATAAAGAAAGCATGAAAGACACCGCGAGAGTTCTCGGGCGAATGTATGATGCGATTGAGTATCGAGGTTTTAAACAAAGTACCGTGCAAGAACTTGCGGATTATGCTGGAGTGCCGGTGTTTAATGGTTTAACGGATGAGTTTCATCCTACACAAATGCTCGCGGATGTTCTCACGATGATTGAGCATTGTGACAAACCACTTCATCAAATAAGTTATGTGTATATTGGTGACGCACGCAATAACATGGGGAATTCTCTTTTACTAATTGGATCAAAACTCGGGATGGATGTGCGAATTTGCGGCCCTAAGGCCCTATTACCTGAAGATAGCTTTATTGAAATGTGTAAAGGTTTTGCTAAAGAAAGCGGTGCGCGGATTACTGTAACGGATGATATCGATAAAGCTGTAAGCGGCGTTGATTTTGTGCATACTGATGTTTGGGTTTCAATGGGTGAGCCATTAGAGGCTTGGGGAGAACGTATTAAGTTATTGCTTCCTTATCAAGTAACGCCTGAACTCATGAAGCGTACAGGCAATCCAAAAGTAAAATTTATGCACTGTTTACCTGCATTCCATAATAGCGAAACCAAAGTGGGTCGCCAAATTGCTGAAAAGTATCCTGAATTAGCGAACGGCATTGAAGTGACTGAAGAGGTGTTTGAATCGCCGATGAATATTGCATTTGATCAAGCAGAAAACCGTATGCATACGATTAAAGCAGTCATGGTAGCGAGTTTAGCTTAGTAAAGATCTCGATAAATGAGTACATTTATTAATCATCTATTTTAAGAATAATTTATTTCCATACTTTTGTGATTTTATTTTTTATGTGAAAAATTAAATTTATTTTTTGATAATGATCACATTTTTTGAAAAATATTATTGACATGATATTTACACAAGCAGAGAATATACCCAACTAAGGTTAGTTTAGATAGAAAGAGGAAATTTTTCTATGCTACTTCGTACATATATACACAGATACGTCCATACGAAAGTATTGAGACTTTTACGGTTTAATCCGATAAAAGGTCGTTCTTTGATGGCGCATATCCGTCGTACACGTCATATTATGATGCCATCGCATCGTTCTTGCTTCTCATATTCAGTATTTGCTTCTCAAAACAAACCATCCAACACGGCTCTCTAAACAGAGTTGTTCTCTCTGTTTAGAGAGTCTCCACAGATTAATTTCTGAATATTTTTGTATTGTCTAGAACAGGCAAGAAATATTTTGTGAAATTAACTTAATCTTATTTAATTTAAAATAAAAAATTCTTACTTTAGTTTTTTTATATAAAAATCTAGAGTGGGTTGTTTTATTCTAAATAAATCTATTGTGTTATTAAAATTAATAATGCAGGGTAACTTTACGTCAAAAAAATAAATAAAAGGAGTTTATTATGCCAAACTTAAAAATTGCATATAGTCCAAAAGTTGAACAATATTTCTCTACAAATAGAGAATTAGTTGAAATTACCAAAACAGACTTTACTGATGTTGCCGCTATTGTGTTGACATCAGGGGATGTAGGTGAATACCTTGAACGTATTCAAGCAACAAATTTTGGTATCCCAGTATTTGTTGTTCAAACTGAAGAAGAACAAGTTGATCCGAAATTCTATGATGCTATTTATCATATTCAAGATTTAAATGGTTATGATATTAAGCTTTATAGTCGTCAAATCGAAACTGCAGCAAAACTTTATGAAGAAAAAATGTTACCGCCATTCTTCAAAATGTTAAGTGAATATGTGGAAATGGGTAATATTGCTTTTGACTGTCCAGGACATCAAGGTGGTCAATACTATCGTAAACATCCAGCAGGTCGTTTCCTTTATGACTTCTACGGTGAAAATATTTTCCGTTCAGATATTTGTAATGCTGACGTGAAATTAGGTGACTTGTTAATTCACGAAGGTGCAGCTTGTGATGCACAAAAATATGCGGCTCAAGTATTCAATGCAGATAAAACTTACTTCGTATTAAATGGTACATCTTCTTCAAACAAAGTTGCGTTAAATGCTGTATTAGCTCCGGGCGATTTAGTGTTATTTGACCGTAATAACCACAAATCAAACCACCATGGTGCATTAATTCAAGCGGGTGCAACCCCAATTTACTTAGAAACTGCACGTAACCCATTTGGTTTCATTGGTGGTATCGACAGTCACTGCTTCGAAGAAGATTATTTGAAATCATTAATTAAAGAAGTCGCACCTGAAAAATTAAATCAAAAACGTCCATTCCGTTTAGCGGTTATCCAATTAGGTACTTATGACGGTACAATTTATAACGCACGTCAAGTGGTAGATAAAATTGGTCATCTTTGTGACTACATCTTATTCGACTCTGCATGGGTAGGTTATGAACAATTCATTCCAATGATGAAAGACTGCTCGCCATTATTGCTTGAATTAAATGAAAATGACCCTGGTATTTTAGTGACTCAATCTGTTCATAAACAACAAGCAGGTTTCTCACAAACTTCACAAATTCACAAAAAAGATAAACACATTAAAGGTCAAGATCGTTATGTAAACCACAAACGTTTCAATAACGCCTTTATGTTACATGCGTCAACCAGTCCGTTCTATCCATTATTTGCGGCATTAGATGTGAATGCGAAAATTCAAGGTAGTGAAGCAGGTCGTCGTTTATGGCATGAATGTGTGAAAGTAGGTATCGAAGCACGTAAATTAGTATTAAATCACTGTGAATTAATTCGTCCATTTATTCCAACCACAATTAAAGGTAAAAAATGGCAAGATTATGACACAGAAGAAATTGCAACTAATCTCGAATTCTTCAAATTCCACCCAACAGATACATGGCATAAATTTGAAGGCTATGCTGATGAACAATACTTCGTTGACCCATGTAAATTCTTGCTTACCACTCCAGGTATCAGCTTAGAAACCGGTGAATATGAAAAATTTGGTGTACCAGCAACTATTCTTGCAAACTACTTACGTGAAAACGGTATTATTCCGGAAAAATGTGACTTGAACTCAATCTTATTCTTGCTCACTCCGGCAGAAACTCTTACCAAAATGCAAACTTTGGTTGCTCAAATCGCCTTGTTTGAAAAACACATTAAACAAGACTCTTTATTAAAAGATGTATTGCCAACTGTGTATAAAAACAATGAAGACCGTTACAAAGGCTATACCATCCGTCAATTATGCCAAGAAATGCATGATCTTTATGTAAGCCGCAATGTAAAACAACTTCAAAAAGACCTATTCCGCAAAGCAACATTACCGGAATATGCGTTAAATCCACACGATGCGAATATTGAATTCGTTCGTAACAAAGTTGAACTTGTTTCATTAACAGACATTGTTGGTCGTGTGGCCGCGGAAGGTGCGTTACCTTATCCTCCGGGTGTGTTATGTGTGGTGCCAGGAGAAAGATGGAGTCCAACTGCACAAAAATACTTCCTTGCATTAGAAGAAGGTATCAACACATTACCTGGCTTTGCACCTGAAATCCAAGGGGTTTACTTACAAAAAGACCCTGATGGACGTACTCGTGCATATGGCTATGTTTTAACTGACTATTAATGAAGTGAGGTTATGAGGGTTTTCCTCATCACCCTCTCAGCACAAACAAAAAAGTGCGGTTAAAAACATTTGATTTTTTGACCGCACTTGTAGGAGTATAAATTATGAGTGCTAAAAGTAATAAAATTGGTGTGGTACAACTCACCATTCTTACCATGGTTAATATGATGGGTTCCGGTATCATTATGTTACCGACCAAATTAGCCGAAATTGGGACTATTTCCATCGTTTCTTGGCTTGTAACAGCCGTTGGTTCAACAGCCTTAGCTTACGCATTCGCACAATGCGGTATGTTCAGTAAAAAATCTGGTGGTATGGGCGGTTATGCGGAATACTCTTTCGGTAAAGCTGGTAACTTCATGGCAAACTATACTTATGGTGTGTCATTAGTTATTGCGAATACTGCGATTGCGATTTCTGCTGTAGGTTATGGTTCTGAGTTCCTTGGTGCAACCCTTTCTCCACTTTCTATTGCATTATGGACGATCTTCACTCTTTGGCTTGCGACTATTCTTAACTTCGGTGGTGCAAGAATTACGGGTAACATCAGTTCATTCACCATTTGGGGTGTAATTATTCCTGTGGTAGGTATTTCAATCATTGGTTGGAAATGGTTTGATGGTTCAATGTATGTAAACTCTTGGAACCCACACAATGTGCCTACTTTTGAAGCGATCGGTGTATCTATTTCAATGACATTATGGGCATTCTTAGGGTTAGAGTCAGCTTGTGCAAACGCAGATGTGGTTGAAAATCCAGAGAAAAACGTACCAATCGCGGTACTTGGTGGTACTTTAGGTGCAGCGGTAATTTATATCGTTTCTACTAACGTTATCGCAGGTATTGTTCCTAACCTTGAACTTGCTAACTCAACTGCACCGTTCGGTTTAGCCTTTGCTCATATGTTTGATGAAACAATCGGTAAAGTTATCATGGGCTTAATGGTGATGTCTTGTTTCGGTTCATTATTAGGTTGGCAGTTCACTATTGCTCAAGTATTTAAATCTTCAGCGGAAGAAGGTTATTTCCCAGCATTCTTCAAAAAAGTTACTAGCAAAGATGCACCTATCGTTGGTATGGTAACCATCACTGCGTTACAAACATTACTATCATTAATGACAATCAGCCCATCATTAAATAAACAATTCAATGTGCTGGTTGACCTAGCGGTAGTAACAAACGTTATTCCATACTTGCTCTCAATGGCTGCACTTCCCGTATTGTTGAAAACTGAAAACGTTCCTTACCAAAAATACAAAAAAACTGTTCTTGTTGCCTTTATTGGTTCAGTCTATAGTATCTATGCGCTTTATGCTGCGGGTGAACAAGCGATGCTATACGGTTCAATTGTGACCTTTATCGGTTGGACATTGTATGGTTTTGTTTCTTACAAATTTGACCTTAAAAAATCTCAAGCTTAATTAAAAAAGAAAAGCCTACATCTTCATGTAGGCTCTTTCGAGTAGTAATAAGCTTAAAGTATAAAAGAGCGGTTGAAAATTTAATTGTTTTCAACCGCTCTTTTTATTTAGGACAACACTCTCAACAAAACAGGCTGAAATTCCGTTTGTTGGCCGAGTTTGTGGGTATATCGTTTAACCATCACAAAGGAAAGAGCGGTCAACATAAAGATTAAAATCGCACGGATGAGCTCATTTGCACTGATATAGCTAGAAAGCAATGTTGCAACCAATAGCGTGAAAAGCGGCACGATATACATTAACAATGCAGAAAATAACATGGATTTTTCTTCTAGACCGATTTCTACCATTTGACCTGCACGGAGTGGCGTGATGGTTTCGAGCGGGAAGATATGTTCGCCTCGTTTTCCATTGAGTTCAGACAGGGAAGCTGTTCCACAGGCTTCTCTAGCCGAACAAGCTCCACAGGCGCTTTGTGATTGACATTTCACTTTAGCAAGGCCTGTTTCCGCATCATAGCTCATCACAACGGCACTTTCTTTTAGCATTTTGCTTCTCCCATATAAATATCAAAGCGGTGATTTTTGGTTTCACGACTAACATGGGGCGCTTTTTGCGCTAAAAATTCCGCATAGTCAGGACGTTTTACCACCACACGTTTACGGGCTAATTGTAACGCAGGTGTCAAGAGTTCATCGGCATCCAAATCGGCACCAACCAAATGTTGGAATACACGCATTTCTTTTTTGACTAGGGCGGATTTTTGCTTGTGCGGATACATTGGATCTAAATACACCACATCGGCACTATCGATTTGTGGATTAAGTTCGGCAATATGATGAACATTTAGTAAGCGCATATTTTGTTGCATCATTTCACCTATTTCTGCATCCTGATAAGCGCGGTTGAGGCCATCCTGCAATAGTAAATATACTACCGGATGACGCTCCACTAAACGCACTTGGCAACCGATAGAAGCTAAAACAAACGCATCTCGACCAAGTCCTGCTGTGGCATCAATCACGCTCGGCAATTCTGCACCCTTAATACCTACAGCTTTGGCAATAGCTTCGCCACGTCCACCACCAAATTTACGACGATGCGCCATCGCACCAGCTACGAAATCTACAAACACATCGCCCAACTTGGGTTCATCCAGTTTGCGTAGGGCTAGGTGAGTTTCAGTTTGCACCAATGCAAGTGGGCTTTCAGTACAATGCTCGATACCAAGAGGGGCGCAAAGTGCGGTCAATTCTGACAATGTTCCCGCTTCGGCAAGCAGTTGAATTTTTATTTTCTCACCAGCCATACGCCGCTTTCCATATGATCTGTGTAAGGGAATTGATCAAACAGCGCCGCTTTTTCAATGCGGTGGGTTTGGCTTAGGGTTTGCAAATTCTCACAAAGGGTATGTGGGTTGCAGGAAATATACAAAATACGATCGTAATTTTGCACCAGTTTTACCGTGTCAGGGTCAAGCCCTGCTCGTGGTGGATCAACAAAAATCGTATTGCATTGATAGGCTTTTAAATCAATGCCTTTTAAGCGATTAAACTCACGTACACCATTCATGGCTTGGGTAAATTCTTCTGCGGACATACGAATAATCTGCAGATTATCTATACCATTTTCCGCAATATTAAATTGTGCGGCAGCCACGGATGGCTTGGCGATTTCGGTAGCAAGCACTTTACGGAAGTTTTGTGCAAGGGCGATAGAGAAATTGCCGTTACCGCAGTACAGCTCTAATAAATCCCCTTGAGAACCTTGAGTGCAATCAATCGCCCATTCCAACATCTTGCAATTTACAGCTGCATTAGGCTGGGTAAAGCTGTTTTCCACTTGGCGATAAACATAATTACGCCCTTTCACCGGTAATACTTCATCGACAAAATCCTGCGCTAAACAGATTTTTTGTTTACTCGCACGACCAATCAGCTGCACATCAAAAC
>CAKVVS010000009.1:15623-15937 GCA_934834395.1 Parahaemophilus parainfluenzae
TTCAAGTTTTCGGCAGCATTTTGCCATTCTTCCGTGAGTTGCTTGTGGTAAAGTAGGCTCACAATGATCTTATTGCTGAGTGTGCTCAAATAATCAATTTGAAACAGTTTTTTATGTAACACTTCCTGCGTTTTTAACAACGGCAATAAGGCTTTCATCATGCGATTGATCAGCTCGCTGGCAATTGGGAACTCATCCACTCGATAACGCTGCAAGGTGCTTTGATCAAACATGATGTGATAAAAATCGCCTTTATCATGCCAAATACGAAATTCTGCACGCATCCGATAATGGCTAGTCGGTGAATCAAACAC
>CAKVVS010000010.1:0-14589 GCA_934834395.1 Parahaemophilus parainfluenzae
TAGCATAGCGGTGAGTAAGCTTTCGCTGTCCATATTCATTTCATGCAGAATTTCCACCATTTCCACACCAGATTGCAATGTGAGGATTGCATTCTCCATTTGATCGGCATGTTCAGCTATTTTGGCTTGGGCATAATACCATGCATCAATCAAAGACTTTTCTACGGGGGCAGCAAGTTTAAGGCTCGAACACCATTGTTCGATCTCAAAATCATGTGGATTTGATAAGTGAGAACCACGAACTGCAACCATAATACCCCCCTTGTTGATGAATATGGCTCGGCAACATCCTGTCAACCGAGTTGTCTTTTTAAGACAACAAAAAAGTCCGATTATTCTATCAGAATTTACACCTTATTTGATAAATAATGTCACCGACTCCAAGTGACTGGTATTTGGGAACATGTCGATCATCGCGGTTTTGATAATGCGATAGCCGAAAAAGCGAAGAATCTCAGCATCTCGTACTAAAGTTGCGGGATTGCAAGATACATAAAGAATGCTTTCTGCATCCAGCTCACATAACGCATTCAGTGCAAAAGCCGCACCGCTGCGAGGCGGATCAAGAAGAATTTTATTGAAATGTTGTTTTGCCCAAGTCTGTTCTGAAAAAGCTTGGTCTAAATCGGCTTGATAAAATTCAACATTATCGATATGATTAAACTGTGCATTCGCTTGGGCTTTTTTCACCATATCCAAAACACCTTCAATTCCAACCGCACTTTTCACGCGTTTAGCTAAAGGCAACGTGAAATTGCCCATGCCGCAAAATAAATCTAAAACATGATCGTCCGGATTCAAATCAAGCCAATCTAAAGCAGTATCAACCATTTGCTGATTTAAGTGGGTGTTCACTTGAATAAAATCGCGGATATCAAAAGATAAACGAATATCGTCTAATGCATAATAAGGCATTTCACCATGTACAAGCTGGATGTTTTGATCATCTTGCAGGAACAAATTCACCGCATTGGTGAGTGCAAACTGGAGCAACAAAGTGCGGTCAGTTTCGACTAAATTTCCTTTGTAACGTAACAACATGGCTACGCCATTATCCGCTGAAACTAATTCAATATGCCCTAATTGTTTCGGGACCGAATATTGCGCCCAAAGTGCGGTCAATTTTGGAATAAGATCATTAATCGCAGGCTCAGCGACTAAGCATTGCTGAATACTCACTAACTGATTGGAGTTTTTCTGACGAAATCCCATTTCAATGATTTTGTTTTTAGCATTCCACAGTAAACTTAATCGTACGCGACGACGATAAGCCCATTGTTCGCCACAAATCATGGGCATTAATTGAATAGGCTCTGCTTGCAGTTTACTTAATCGAGAAAAAAGGGCTTTTTCTTTCGCTTTACGCTGCATTTCTACAGGGATATGCTGTCCTTGGCATCCACCACAACGTCCATAATAACGACATTGTGGCTCAACACGCTGACTACTCTTTTGTAGCCACTTTTGTGCAGTGGCTAAACCATATTGACGCTTTTCATCGGTTACTACCGCTTCCACTTTTTCCGTTGGCAAAGCATTTTCAATGAACCAGGTTTTACCTTGAATTTTAGCGACACCTAGCCCTTGATAATCTAAATCCTGAATTTCAGCGATAAATTTTTGGGTGGTTTTCTGTTTTTTTTGTGGAGCGTAAAGTAAAGCCATAATGGTGTTTTAATCTGTATGTATCAAAGAAAGGGATTATTTTAAATAAAGTACGTTTTGTGTAAATAATTCTCGGCTTTTCAGCGGTTTATCGCCTAAATAAGGCTTAAGTGCGATTCGAGTAAAACGCTTTGCCGCTTGTAAGACTGCCTCATTGGTGAATTCCAAACGGTCAAAGGCGAGTAAATCTCGACCATAAAAGGTCAAGTTATCTTTTACCAACGAAGCAATAAAACCCTTTTCCGCACGGTATTGGTAAGTCATCGATTCGTCCACTGGTAAACCTGATCCAGCACAATGCAGAAAATCAATGCCATAACCTAAGATTTTAAGTAAATGAAATTCAAATAGACGCAATGTGGGCTCAACCTGTGGTTGAGTGGCTAAGCCTGTTAAGCATTGAAGATAATGCTGAAAAAGTTGTGGATTGGCCGTTTCGGGCTCGATCACTCGAGTAATCAGCTCATTTACATAAAACCCGCTATATAAAGCCGTTTGCTGCAAAGGCAGCGTAATTGCTGCGGACTCTGCTTTCGTGAGTGTTTTTAATGCGCCTTTTCCTGACCAACGAAGAAGTAATGGCGTAAAAGGCTGTAAGACAGATTTCCATGCAGAACGTTTCGCACGTGCACCTTTTGCAATAACCGTCAAACGCCCCGTTTCTTCAGTGAATAAATCCACCAAAAGGCTGGTTTCACTATAAGGACGACGATGTAACACAAAGCCGCGTTGGAGATCCATAAAAGAATTATTTGCCTGATTTTAATTCACTTGGTTGTTTCACACAGCGTTCAGCAAGCACTTCACCTACGCTAGTTTGTAATTGACTGAAGTCATCACGCTCCTGCCAATACCAACGAATATTCGCATAATTTCTCCCACGCTCAGAAATCACTCGTGTCAATTTTTCGGTTACATCATTAAAAGTAACGGTCACCTGACTGAGTGTTTTTTTACTTTTCTGTTTTTGCTTGGTATGAACCACACTCACTTCTTTATTGCCTTTACACAAATAAACCGTCGCTGAACCCTTTTGGGATTTTTTATCAACGGTTTGCACTTTCATTTTCTGTGGTGCGGGTTTGCTTAATTCAACATTTTGTGAACAAGCAGAAAGACAAAGTGCGGTCAAAATTACGCTTAATTTTTTTAACATGAATTCTATTTCCATCAAGGGTTGTTTATGATTGCTCACTTTGCGAAATGAGCAAGGATAAACAATCTTATCTAGAAAAATGGGCGATTACTCGCCCACTAAAAATTATTTTTTATACTGATATGAACCATCGGCTTGACGAATGAACTTGCCGCCATTTGATAAACGAAGCTCACTCACTCGACCTTGACTATTCACAGATACCTGTACTTTATCACCAGGTTTGAAACTGCTTAATGCATTACCTGCACCGCTTGCTTTTGTCATGGCATTCACATCTGAAATATTCAATTTATTATCACGGAATACTTGCATCAGTGAAACACCTTGAGGCACCGTTAATGTTTTTGTTGCACCTGTTGAAGCAGTTTGTGCTGTAGGTTCAGCAGCTTTCGCTGTATTTTGGGTTGCTGATTTCGCTTCCACAATTTGAACCTTACTGTCTTTAGTCGCAACAGGTTTAGCATCTTGAATCTTGCTTGACTCTTTTTTCACGGTTTGAGTCGGCTGAACTGTCGCTTTTTCAGCTACAGGTTTAGGTTGTTTTCTCTCTTGAACCACAGATGTCTGTTCGCGACGAGGTTCTGCTTTATGCTCAATCGTTGCGGTATGTTTTTCTACAGTTGGTTGTACTGTTTTCACGGGTTCTTTAACTGGTGCAGGAGCAACAGCTGGTTGAGTTGCTGGTTGTTGAACAACAGTTTGTTGTGCAGGCTCTGCAGGTTGTAATTTCGCAGCATCTGCTTTATCACCTACGTACTCCATGGCTGGAAGTGCATCTGATTTAGCTTCATTTGCGGCTTGTTCCGTTGTTGCCGGCGCTGCATTGTTATTATTATCTAATACTGTGGTTTCAACCGGTTGAGACTGATCCAATGATTGGAATTGAACCGGAATTTCATTGCTGTTTTGTTGTTCAAAAGACTCTACTGTATCTGAATTTGGTTTTAGGGTGAAGAAAATGATCAACAATACCACTAAACCCAAAATAGCAATAAATAAACGGCGATGTTTTTCTGGTAACATTTGTAAAACCTTCCATTTTTCTGGTGATTTCAAGCTTGCTGCCGCAGCGGTTGCTGCCGGTGCAACTGTTTCGGCTTGAGTTGTCACTTCTTCCACAATCTCTTCTGCAGGTGAATTTTCAAAAATCACTTTTTCTTCCGCTACGTTTTCTACTTGAACATTTTCAACAGGTTCTTGAGCTCCGAAAGCACTTGATTGCACTGACTGTTCAGTATTTTCACTTTGGAATGCTTGAGAAGGTGAAAACGGTTGGCTTGCTGCCGCACCAAAAGTTGGTTCGCGACGAACATGGAATTGTGTATCTGGCTGCTCTTTTTTACCAAATAAACCTTTGGCTTTATCAAAAATTGAGCCATTTTGTTGAACCGGCTTTCTTGGGGTCACAGAGTCTGAATGATTAAATCCTAAATCTAATTCATTTTGCGATGAATTGTCGTTAGGTTGATTTTTATTATCCACGGTATTACCTCGATTTGCTAAACTAAAGATCGCATAAAAGTGCGGTGAAAAATTGTATCGTATTTTATAGGATCTTACGTTGTGTATAAAGTCTTATTTGGCTCTCCACCGATTTCTCGTGCTAATTTGGGTACTAAATAGCCAGAAGTGAGTGCCTGCAATTCTCTATAAATTTGTAAGGCACGCTCATCCGAGATATAGAAATGGCTCGCCCCCTGTACTTTATCCAATAAATGCAAGTAATAAGGCAAAATTCCCGCTTGAAATAGCTTATCGCTCAATACTTTTAATGTATGTGGGTTATCATTCACATCCTTTAATAGGACCGATTGATTGAGTAATATTACTTTAGCTTCTGTCAGTTTTTGCATAGCGAAAGCGAGTCCTTCATCAATTTCATTTGGATGATTGATATGCGTCACAAACACAGCTTGTAATGGACTATTCAACAATAAATCACAAAATTCATCCGTAATGCGCTCTGGAATCACGACTGGCAAACGAGAGTGAATACGCAAACGTTGTAAGTGCTTTATCTTTTCAAGGCGTTCTAATAGCCACGCCCATTCACTATCCTTCGCCATCATCGGATCGCCACCCGAAAAAATCACTTCTTCAATTTCTGGATGTGCGGCGATATAGTCTATTGCTTGTTGCCAACTGACTTTATTGCCTGGATTTTGGTCATAAGGAAAATGGCGACGGAAACAATAGCGGCAATTAACCGCACAGCCTCCTTTTGCCATGAACAGCAAGCGATTTTGATATTTATGCAGAATATTAGGTACCGCATTTTTTTGCTGCTCATCTAAAGGATCTTGGCTAAACCCTTCCGCTTCAATAAATTCTTGTTGAGCCGTCATCACTTGTAAAAAAAGTGGATCTTTAGGATTTCCTTTTTCCATTTTTTCGACAAAAGGTAAAGGCACTCGCATAGCAAAAAGTTTACGAGCAGCGATATCCTCGGCAAAATCGTCAACAGGTAAATTTAAGGTTTTTAATAAGATTTTCGGATCAGAAATCGCATTTTTTAGGGTTTCTAACCAATTTTGTTCTTCTCTAATCGCAATATTTCGGGTTAAAATACGCACTTTCAAACAATCTCTATTTTTTAGGATATTTTTAATATGGCTACATATACTACCAGTGATTTCAAACCAGGTCTAAAATTTATGCAAGACGGTGAGCCTTGTGTGATCGTTGAAAACGAATTCGTTAAACCAGGTAAAGGCCAAGCTTTTACTCGTACTCGTATTCGTAAATTAATTTCAGGCAAAGTATTAGACGTAAACTTCAAATCTGGTACTTCGGTTGAAGCTGCTGATGTTATGGATCTTAACCTCACTTATTCATACAAAGATGATGCATTCTGGTACTTCATGCACCCTGAAACATTTGAACAATACTCTGCTGATGCAAAAGCAGTGGGTGATGCTGAAAAATGGTTATTAGACCAAGCAGATTGTATCGTGACTTTATGGAACGGTGCGCCAATTACTGTCACTCCACCAAACTTCGTAGAATTAGAAATCATCGATACTGACCCTGGTCTTAAAGGTGATACTGCGGGTACAGGCGGTAAACCAGCAACATTAAGTACTGGTGCTGTGGTGAAAGTACCTCTTTTCGTTCAAATCGGTGAAGTGATTAAAGTGGATACTCGTTCAGGCGAATACGTCTCTCGTGTGAAATAATCTTTCATTGAGAGATAAAAAGAGCGGTCAATATTTAATGAATATTGACCGTTTTTTATTGCCTGTTCATTAATATCTGAGAGATAAAAAATGCGGTTATTTCTAACCGCACTTTAATTGATTATTTTGCTTTTGAGCCTTCTAACTCTAAAGAAGGTTTTCTATCTGAGTTCACACAAATAACTTGCGCAGCCGCATAGAGCGTTGTATTAGGTTTTAAGCTAATGGTGTATTTCTCTTGTTTTTTCGGTGCGGCACGTAAACCTTCACCCCAGAAATCATCATAAAAATCAGTGCGAACTTGGGTTAAATGGTAGTTCTTACAGTTTAAGATTTTATATTGGCGAACAGAACGTGCATAACGTCTTTTCTCATTTGGATACACATATAAACCTTTATCCAAATTCACCACCGCATCAAAATGCACTTGATTTAAATCTTGGTTGTCCACCCAAATTGAATCAGTATCAATGTAGTAATTTTTATCTTTTACTAATCGAACATACCCTACTCTATCTTTTGAAGGAGGCGTTAATGTCACCTCTTCTTGTGTAACTGGCGATTGAACAGCTGAACAGCCTGCTAAAAGGGCTACACCTAAAAACGTTAATGCTAATTTTTTCATTTTTCCTCCTTAAAGCTTTCTAAAGCCTGCTGTTAATCTTTTTATACCTTAGCTTAATATTTTACCGTATGTCCATATCCTTCAAGGATTGTTTTAATATGCTCAAGTGATTCTTTTGTCGGCGGTAAAACATCTTCGAGCTCATAGTCAAAGCCAAGGGTTTTCCATTTATGGGCACCTAATCGATGATAAGGGAGAAGTTCGACTTTTTCAATATTGGTCATACCTTCAATAAACTGTCCGAGCAAATGAACATCATGATCGTTATCGGTATAACCTGGAACTACTACATAACGAATCCAGGTTCGCTGATTACGTTTTTGCAGATATTTCGCAAACTCAAGTGTCCGTTTATTTGGTACACCAATAAGGTTTTGGTGTACTTGATCGTTAAGTTCTTTTAAATCAAGCAAAACAAGATCGGTTACATCGATCAGTTCATCAATAATGTGATCATAATGACGTACAAACCCATTAGTATCTAAACAAGTATTAATGCCTTCTGCTTTACAAGCTCGGAACCAATCTCGTACAAACTCAGCTTGAAGAATGGCTTCACCACCTGATGCTGTTACACCACCACCGGTTGCATTCATAAAGTGACGATAACTCACCACTTCTTTCATAAGTTCTTCCACACTGATTTCGCGACCACCATCAAGATCCCAAGTATCACGATTGTGGCAATATTTGCAACGCATTAAACAGCCTTGCATAAATAAAATAAAACGAATGCCGGGACCATCCACGGTTCCACAGGATTCAAAGGAGTGAATTCTTCCTAGAACAGACATACATAAATTTCCAAAAAATAAATCTAGCTAAATTTTACCAAAAATATCATCTATAAAAAATGAGCCTGACTTAAATCAGGCTCATAATTTTTATGTTCCCGCTAAAGTGCGGTTAAATTTTATCGTGTTTTAGAACGATTCTGTGAATGTACGAGTGACGACGTCTTGTTGTTGCTCTTTAGTTAAAGAGTTAAAACGTACTGCGTAACCAGATACACGAATAGTTAATTGCGGATATTTGTCTGGATTTTCCATCGCATCTAATAACATTTCACGATTTAATACGTTCACATTTAAGTGTTGACCACCTTCTACTGCTGCTTCGTGGTGGAAGTAACCATCCATTAAGCCCGCAAGGTTGCGACGTTGTGCTTCTGGATCTTTACCTAACGCATTTGGTACGATTGAGAAGGTATAAGAAATACCATCTTTCGCGTAAGCAAATGGAAGTTTAGCTACAGAAGTTAATGATGCCACCGCACCTTTTTGGTCACGACCGTGCATTGGGTTAGCACCTGGTCCGAATGGTGCGCCGGCACGGCGACCATCTGGGGTGTTACCTGTTTTCTTACCATAAACCACGTTAGAAGTAATGGTTAATACAGATTGTGTAGGCACAGCGTTGCGGTAAGTTTTAAGTTTTTGAATTTTCTTCATGAAACGTTCAACTAAGTCACAAGCGATGTCATCAACACGGTTGTCATTGTTACCATATTGTGGATATTCACCTTCGATCTCGAAGTCGATCGCTACATTGCTTGCTACAACATTGCCATCTTTATCTTTGATGTCGCCACGAATTGGTTTAACTTTCGCATATTTAATTGCTGAAAGTGAGTCCGCTGCAACAGAAAGACCTGCGATACCACAAGCCATGGTACGGTATACATCACGATCATGTAACGCCATTAAGGCTGCTTCATATGAATATTTATCGTGCATGTAGTGGATGATATTTAAGGCTGTCACATATTGTTTTGCCAACCAATCCATAAAGCTGTCCATACGAGTCATGACTGTGTCGAAATCTAACACTTCATCAGTGATTGGTGCAGTTTTCGGACCAACTTGCATACCTAATTTTTCATCAATACCGCCGTTGATTGCGTATAACAATGTTTTCGCTAAGTTTGCACGCGCACCGAAGAATTGCATTTGTTTACCAACAACCATTGGTGATACACAACATGCGATTGCGTAGTCATCATTGTTGAAGTCTGGACGCATTAAATCATCGTTTTCGTATTGAACTGATGAGGTATCAATCGATACTTTCGCACAGAAACGTTTGAAGTTTTCAGGTAATTGTTCAGACCAAAGAATTGTTAAGTTTGGTTCTGGAGAAGTACCCATGTTGTAAAGGGTGTGTAAAATACGGAATGTATTTTTGGTTACTAATGTACGGCCATCTAAACCCATACCTGCGATGGTTTCAGTTGCCCACATTGGGTCACCAGAGAATAATTGATCGTATTCAGGTGTACGTAAGAAACGAACCATACGAAGTTTCATGACTAAGTGGTCAACTAATTCTTGCGCTTCAGTTTCAGTAAGTTTACCTGCTTTTAAATCACGTTCGATATAGATATCGATAAAGGTTGCAGTACGACCAAATGACATCGCTGCACCGTTTTGTGATTTGATTGCGGCTAAGTAAGCAAAGTACATCCATTGAATTGCTTCTTTAGCATTAGTTGCAGGGTTAGAAATATCGTAACCGTAGCTTGCTGCCATTTGTTTCATTTGGCCTAATGCACGGTGTTGTTCTGCGATTTCTTCACGTAAACGGATAGTTGCTTCAAGATTTACGCCATCTTCTAAGTCTTTTTGTAAAGAAGAGAATTGTGCATATTTATCTTTCATTAGGAAGTCAACACCATAAAGTGCTACACGACGATAGTCACCGATGATACGGCCACGACCGTAAGCATCTGGAAGACCAGTTAATACACCTGATTTACGGCAACGTAAAATGTCTGGCGTATAAACATCGAATACACCTTGGTTGTGGGTTTTACGATATTCAGTGAAGATTTTTTTCACTTCAGGATCTAATTCACGACCGTAAATTTTGCATGATCCTTCCACCATTTTAATACCACCAAATGGCATAATGGCACGTTTTAATGGAGCATCGGTTTGAAGACCCACGATTTTCTCTAAGTCTTTATTAATATAACCTGGTGCGTGAGAAGTAATCGTTGAAGGCGTATGTTCGTCAAAGTCTAATGGCGCATGTGTGCGGTTTTCAACTTTAATTCCTTCCATAACGGTTTCCCAAAGTTTTGTTGTCGCTTCGGTTGGACCTGCTAAGAAAGAATCATCACCTTCATACGGGGTGTAGTTCTTTTGAATAAAATCACGCACGTTGACGTTTTCTTGCCAATCACCAGCAACGAATCCTGCCCACGCAACTTTTTGTGCTTCATTAAGTTCTGACATAGTCATTTCCTTTTTTAATTGATAAAAAATAAGTCTTGTTTAGTTCGTTAGTACATTAGTGAGCTTTGGTTAAATAACGTTGGAATAAGCCGATACAAACCGCACCACCCACAATGTTTCCCAACGTTACTGGAATCAAATTCTTCACAATGAAATGATAGAGATCTAAATCTGCATATTTCATTGGATCTACACCAATTTGTTGCCAAAATTCTGGCGTACTAGAATGAGCTGTGATAATGCCTAGTGGAATCATAAACATATTTGCCACACAGTGTTCAAAACCAGATGCGACAAATAAACCAATCGGCATGATCATAATAAATGCTTTGTCTGTAACAGTTTTACCGGAATAAGACATCCATACCGCTACACACACCATAATGTTACATAAAATACCAAGGTTAAATGCTTCAAACCAAGTATGATGAATCTTATGTTGAGCGGTTGCCAAAATGGTTAAACCCCATTGACCATTTGCTACCATGGTTTGTCCCCCAAACCAAATCACTGCAGCAATAAATAAACCGCCCACAAAGTTGCCCAAATATACCACAATCCAATTTCGGATCATTTGAGTTGTGGTTATCTTACCGCCTACGCGGGCAACTAAGGTTAAAGTAGAAGAGGTGAATAATTCAGATCCTAAAATTACCACCATAATTACGCCTAAAGAGAAGACTAACCCACCGACTAACTTGGTTAATCCCCAAGGCGCTCCTGCGCTTGCTGTTTGTGTCGTCGTATAGAATACAAAGGCTAAAGCAATACAAGCCCCAGCACTAATACCAGACAGAAATGATAAAAATGGGCGTTTTTGCGCTTTATACGCAGCAACGCTTTCAGCATAATCCGTTGCTTCAACTGGTGTGAGAGCAACAGAAGATTGATTTAAATTTTCTGATGCCATATCTAACTCCAAATAGTTGGTTTATTATTTCTTATACTACAACATAGGTATTCCTATACCCATTTGGTATTCTACTCTCTTATAAAACCATTGCAAGAAATCCCCGACTTATTCCAAAAAAATTTGATATTTTGCAAGTTTTGGTAAATTTTCTGCTCAAAAATAAAAAAAGCGGAATATCACTATTCCGCTTTTCATATAAAAATAACAACATTAAAACACGATACGATCTCGATTTTTCTCTAACGTTGCTTTACCAATGCCTTGTACTTCAAGCAGTTGTTCTGCCACGGTGAAATTACCGTGTTTTTCACGATACTGCACAATGGCTTCTGCTTTTTTCGCCCCAATACCAATCAGTGCTTTTTGAATTTCTGATGCACTAGCGGTATTGATATTTAATTTATCACTCACCGTTTGTTGTACAGTTTGTGATGGTGCTTGCACAGCAGTTTGTTGCTGCACTTGCGTTTGCGGTTGAGCCTGCTCTGCTGTCTTTTCTTCTGCAATTGCTTGTGTACTCAACATCGCGCCCGCAATAAATAATGAACTAAATAAATGTTTCATCAATTTCATAAAAATGCCCTTTATTAACAAATAAGTACCGTTGATTCATATCAACAGTGACATTTTTAAGAAACACAGAAAACACGCAAGAAATCGACCGCGCTTTTGCGATCTTGATCGCAAAAATTACATTCAAGCAAATGAAAAAACGACCTTAGTGCACTACCACTGCAGTGCCACTCGCAATCACCATAAACATGCTTTTCGTGCCTACCGTTGTGTAGTTAACTTCTACGCCAACAATAGCATTCGCTCCCAAGGCATAGGCTTTTTCTTCCAGTTCTTTCAACGCATCTTGACGCGCACGACTAATACGACGCTCATAAACACTAGAACGCCCACCAATCACATCGGTAATAGCCGCAAAAAAATCACGTATGAAGTTTGCCCCTGCAATCACTTCCCCAAAGACGACTTGTTTATATTCTACGATTTGTTTCCCTTCGACATTAGGGGTTGTTGTCACAATCATTTTGTATCCTTAAATTCTCGTTAAAAATTAACCGCACTTTAGAGGCTTAATTTTGATTTTAAAACAGTTAATGCCTTCGCTCGATGAGAAATTTTCTTTTTCTCTACGGTTTCTAATTCAGCAAAAGTACAGCCTTTTTCAGGGCTAAAAAAGAGCGAGTCGTAACCGAAGCCATTTTCACCTTTTTCTTCATAAATAATCTGCCCGTCACATTCACCTTGAGCAATGATCGGGGAAGGATCACTTGGGTGTTGTAATAACACAATCGTACTCACAAATTTTGCTTGGCGACGTTCAGTCGGTACATCAATTAATTCTGCCAGTAATTTTTCTCGGTTTTTCGCATCAGCTTCGTCACCATCCACACCGGCATAACGTGCAGAATACAATCCAGGCGCACCATTTAACGCATCGACTACCAGACCCGAATCATCTGCAATAGCCGGTAAACCCGACTTTTCAGATGCATAACGTGCTTTCAAAATCGCATTTTCAACAAACGTTAAACCCGTTTCCTCTGGACTTTCGATGCCTAAATCCGTTTGAGCAATCACTTCAAAACCGAAATCAGCTAACACATCTGCCATTTCTTTTACTTTGCCTTTATTACCTGTGGCAAGCACAATTTTTTGTTTCATGATTCTGTCCCTCATATCAAACATTGTCTTATTTTAGCATCTCACCAAAAATTTTCGGAATAAATATTGACCTTAACCTTAGGTCAAAGTTTATGATTGGTGCTCATTCAGTTATCACATAGGAGAAAAACATGAAAAAACTTATGACTTTTATCACACTTAGCGCTGCTGCAGTTTCAATTTATGCCCAAGCTAATGAACAACCGCATCAAGCACACATGAATATGCCAATGTCGACAGATTCTGCAATGCAACAAGAATTAATGCAAGGTATGAGTCAAATGCATCAAGACATGATGGCAGCTGCGCAATATAAAGATCCTGATGTTGCTTTTGCAGCAGGTATGTTGCCACACCATATTGGCGCAGTAAAAATGGCGGAAGTTGAATTAAAATACGGAAAAGATCCTGAGATGCGTAAGCTTGCTGAGAATATTATTAACGCTCAACAGGCAGAAATTGAACAAATGCAAAAATGGCTTAAAGTGCACAATAAAAAATAAAATAACACAAAAAAAGTGCGGTAAATTAACCGCACTTTTTTAATAGAATTAGTTTACTTCTTTTATTCGTAGCTCTTTTGGCACTTCAAAGAACATATTCTCTTCTAAGCCTTGAAGCTCTTCGATACTATCCGCACCAAATTCTTTTAATCGAGCAATTACGGATTGCACCAACTCTTCCGGTGCTGAAGCCCCTGCTGTCACACCAATTGTTTCAACGCCTTCAAACCAATCTGCTGCCACATCATTTGGATCATCAATCAATTTTGATTTCACGCCCATACGCGATGCCAACTCAGCTAAGCGGTTAGAATTCGATGAGTTTTTAGAGCCTACAACAACCACTAAATCACATTGTTTTGCTAATTCACGCACCGCTTCTTGACGATTGGTTGTGGCATAGCAAATATCGTTTTTATGTGGGCCTTGAATAGCAGGATATTTGTCTTTCAATGCACTGATAGTTTCCGCCGTATCATCAAGAGAAAGTGTGGTTTGCGTCATAAAGGTTAAATCATCACTTTCTTGAACCGGCAAACGAGCAATATCTTCCACGCTTTCAATTAAGAAAATACCACCTTCGGCATTATTGTACTGCCCCATTGTGCCTTCCACTTCTGGATGGCCTTTGTGTCCGATCAAAATCGCTTTCGTCCCTTTACGGCTTGCACGTGCTACTTGCATATGCACTTTGGTTACCAACGGACAAGTTGCATCAAATACTTTTAACTGACGATCTTTCGCTTCCTGACGAACGGCTTGTGACACGCCGTGGGCGGAAAAAATCACAATAGCACCATCGGGCACTTCACTTAATTCTTCCACAAAAATCGCCCCACGATCACGCAAACCATTCACCACAAAACGGTTATGCACCACTTCATGACGGACATAAATTGGTGCACCATGAATTTCAAGCGCTAATTCAACAATGCTAATGGCTCGATCGACACCCGCGCAAAATCCACGAGGGTTAGCTAAAATTATCTTCATTTTTGACCGCTCTTTTTATCACCTTTAAAGGCATCTAATGCTAATAAACCCGCACCAATACAAATCGCAATATCTGCCACATTGAATACCGGATAATGATAAATATCCCAATAAAAATCTAAGAAATCCACCACAAAACCGTTATACGCACGGTCCACCATATTGGCTAACGCACCACCAATAATCAGTGCATAAGCTGAGTTTTGTAATTTTTGTTCTGCAGAATTCTTTTTCATAAAATAAGCCAGCATCAAAGAAATCCCGATTGCTAGCACGATAAAGAAATATTTCTGCCAACCATCATGCTCAGCTAAAAAGCTAAACGCTGCGCCATAGTTACGCACATAGGTTAAATTAAAAATGGGCAATATGTTTACGCTTTCATAGAGATCAAAGCGTTGCACTACAATATATTTAGTTAGTAAATCAAGGATAAATGCGATCGCACTTACCCAAAGGAACGAAAGCCCTGTTTTATTTTTTGTCATAGGAAATTATCTGTCTTTATAAATGGACGATGATTTTAGCAACTCGAATAGCCTTTATAAAGTAAAAGGCATCAAATCATAAAAGGCGAACACATTGGTTCGCCTTTCAATGTTAATTACTTTTTCTTCACCGGTCTTTGCCAACCTTGAATATGAC
>CAKVVS010000011.1:0-14231 GCA_934834395.1 Parahaemophilus parainfluenzae
GTGTTAAGCCTGCCGCCAGCGTTCAATCTGAGCCATGATCAAACTCTTCAATTCAAGTTCAATCGCTCAATACTGCTGACATAAAATGTCACTACTTAAAAAGTATATGAATTTCTAGTTAGCACCTATTAAGACTTCAAAATTAAAAAATATTTTTAAAACAAGTCAATCAACAAGTGCCCACACAGATTGTCTGATATATTGTTAAAGAGCAAAAAAGAACGACGCACCGGTTTTTCTTAAGAGTCACAACAGCGCGTCGTTGTGTGGGGCGTATTATAGGCATTTCAGATGCCTTTGCAAGATCTTTTTGTAAAAAAATGTAAATTTTTTCTTAGTTGAAGATCTTTTCGCCTATTCGCACAAAAAATAGATCATTTTTGTTACTTAATTAATCGTTTTGCTATTCTTGGCAAATCTGCAATGGAATCCAAAACATAATCAGCGAGATTCTCTCCCTCTTCTGTAATAGGTTTGCCTGTTCGCACTAAAATATTTGTTTTTACTTTTGCGCCAATGCCTGCTTTAAGATCTTCAATCTTATCGCCAACCATAATAGATTGTGCAGGATCGATTTTCAGCGCTTTAATCGCCTCTAATAACATGCCTGATTTTGGTTTTCTGCATGCACAGTCTTCTTTATATTCGCCCTTCCCTTCTGGATGATGAGGACAATAATAAATACCATCTAAATCCACACCACGATCAGCTAATGACCAATCCATCCATTCTGTAAGTTGTAAAAACTGATCTTCTGAAAAATATCCACGAGCAATGCCTGATTGATTGGTCACTAAAACCAAAAGATACCCCATTTCCTTTAATGCTTTTAATGCATCAATGCTGCCTTCAATAAATTGGAAATCATCAATTTTATGAACATAACCATGGTCGATATTTAAAGTGCCATCACGATCTAAAAAAACAGCTTTCTTCATATATTTTCTCATTTATCTTTTTCTTAAGACAAAATTATCCCTTTTATCCTTAATATAAGCAATAATAAGTCATAACCGATCCGTCTAAAAAAGATCCCCTAAGATATTGACACAGCATTCTAGACGTCTAGAATACAAATGAAATTCAAATATTAACTGAGAACAAGGGCTTATATGATTAAGCTAAATAACATTACGAAGATTTTTACACTTCCAGATAAAAAACTGACCGCACTTGATAATGTTTCATTACATGTGCCTAAGGGACAGATTTGCGGTGTCATTGGCGCCTCTGGTGCTGGTAAAAGTACACTTATCCGTTGTGTAAACTTATTAGAAAGACCCACTCACGGTGCTGTGCTCATCGATGATGTGGATCTGACTCAACTTTCTGAAGCAGAATTAGTGAAAACACGCCGTCAAATCGGTATGATTTTCCAACATTTTAATTTGTTAACCTCTCGAACCGTTTTTGAAAACGTGGCATTGCCACTTGAATTAGAAAATAAATCAAAAGCAGAAATTCAAGAAAAAACGACCGCACTTTTAGCGCTTGTTGGATTAAGTGATAAACATAATGTGTATCCTGCTAATCTCTCTGGTGGTCAAAAACAACGAGTAGCGATTGCGCGTGCACTTGCAAGCGATCCAAAAGTCTTACTTTGTGATGAAGCGACTAGCGCATTAGATCCGGCTACAACTCAATCCATTCTAAAATTATTAAAAGAAATCAACCGCACTTTAGGTATCACCATTCTTCTTATTACCCATGAAATGGAAGTAGTTAAACGCATCTGCGATCAAGTTGCCGTGATTGATAAAGGACGTCTGATTGAACAAGGCACGGTTAGCAAAATTTTCTCTAATCCGAAAACAGAATTGGCTCAAGAGTTTATCAGTTCTACCTTCCACATTACCTTGCCGGAAGAATATTTAGAAAATCTATCCGATACGCCAAAACATGCCAAATCGTATCCGATCATCAAATTTGAATTTACTGGTCGCTCCGTCGATGCCCCATTACTTTCTCAAGCATCGAAAAAATTTGGCGTAGAGCTCAGTATCTTAACCTCACAAATTGATTATGCCGGTGGCGTAAAATTTGGCTTTACCATTGCGGAGGTTGAAGGTGATGAAGATGCGATTACGCAAGCCAAAGTTTATTTAATGGAAAATAACGTTCGAGTAGAGGTGCTAGGCTATGTTCAATGATTTATGGGCAACATTTAGCCAACAATTCCCCGATAATTTTGCGAGTTTATTAACGGTATCGACCATTGAAACGGTTTATATGTCAGTATTATCGACATTAATTGCCGCTTTATTAGGCTTACCACTGGGTTTTTTAACCTTTTTAACCAATAAAGGGGCGATTTTAGAAAACAAAAAACTCAATGCGTTTTTAAACGTCATTATTAATATCGGGCGTTCAATTCCTTATATTATTTTATTACTCGCTTTAATTCCGCTAACGAGCTGGTTGCTTCCTGGCGGCAGTATTGGTTCTAATGCAGCGATTGTCTCATTAAGTGCAGCCGCAACGCCATTTTTTGCACGTCTTACGAGTAATGCACTTTTTGAGATCCCAACCGGTTTGACTGAAACAGCAAAAGCTATGGGCGCAACCAATTGGCAAATTATTCGTAAATTCTATTTGCCTGAATCCCTACCTACGCTCATTAATGCGATTACACTCACTTTCGTGACATTAATTGGCTATACCGCAATGGCGGGAACGCAAGGCGGCGGCGGTTTAGGAAGTCTTGCCATTAATTATGGTGTCTATCGTAATATGCCATCAGTAACTTGGGCAGCAACGATTGTTATCGTGATTATCGTGATGCTCAGTCAAAAATTAGGCGACACGCTCGCAAAACGAGTAGATCACCGTTAATTATTTTCTATACCATTTTATTCACAACAAGGAAAAAACATGAAATTAAAAAACTTATTTGCTATCACCGCTATCGCGTCAGCATTAGTATTAACAGGTTGTAAAGAAGAGAAAAAAGCAGATGCAGCATCAACGGTACCTGCTCCAACATCAATCAAAGTTGGTGTAATGGCGGGCCCTGAGCACCAAGTAGCCGAAACCGCTGCAAAAGTTGCAAAAGACAAATACAACTTAAATGTTGAATTTGTTTTATTCAATGACTACGCATTACCAAATACTGCTGTATCTAAAGGTGATTTAGATGCTAACGCAATGCAACACAAACCTTACTTAGATGAAGATGTAAAAGCGAAAAACTTAAACAACTTAGTGATCGTTGGTAACACCTTTGTTTACCCACTTGCTGGTTATTCTAAAACCATCAAAAATGTAAATGACTTAAAAGAAGGCGCTAAAATCGTTGTTCCAAACGATCCTTCAAACCGTGGTCGTGCATTAATCCTTCTTGAGAAACAAGGTTTAATCAAACTTAAAAATTCTAACGATCTTCTTTCAACTGTCGCAGATATCGTTGAAAATCCGAAAAACTTAAAAATTTCTGAAGTGGATACCTCTGTTGCAGCTCGTGCATTAGATGATGTTGATCTTGCGGTTGTAAATAACACTTATGCGGGTCAAGTTGGCTTAAATGCACAAGATAACGGTGTATTCGTAGAAGATAAAGATTCTCCATACGTAAACATCATCGTTGCGCGTACTGATAACAAAGACAGCAAAGCGATCCAAGATTTCGTGAAAGCATACCAAACTGAAGAAGTTTACCAAGAAGCGAAAAAACACTTTAAAGATGGTGTTGTAAAAGGTTGGTAATCTCAGCTTAAGCAAAATATTTCAAAGCCACCGATAAGGTGGCTTTTTTATTGATGAAAAGAAAGTGCGGTCATTTTTACGATACTTTTCCAAACGAAAAACGCATCAAAAACTGACCGCACTTTCTGTATTAAGATAATAAAAAACCCGAGCCTAAACTCGGGTTTTCTTTTTTAGCAATTAGCGATTACTCTGCATCATCTGCCATATTAAGCATTTCTGCTAAGTTAGTTGTTGCATCATCTGCTGTCATCACGAATTCATCAGCAATTGCTGCTTCATCGTCTTCAGACAATTTAATCACAACATCGTCTACAATACGTTTTTTGTGACGACCTTGGTGATATGCAAAACCAGTACCAGCTGGGATTAAACGACCTACGATTACGTTCTCTTTCAAGCCTCGTAATTCATCACGTTTACCCGCCACTGCTGCTTCAGTAAGCACGCGAGTGGTTTCTTGGAACGATGCTGCAGAAATGAAGGATTCTGTCGCCAATGACGCTTTGGTAATACCCAGTAATTCACGTTCGAATTCAACTGGTGGTTTACCTTCCGCTTCACGTTTACGGTTAACAATTTTCACGCGAGCCACTTCAACTTGTTCCCCTTCGAGGAATTCGCTGTCATAAGCTTTCGTGATAACTGCTTTACGTAACATTTGACGTACGATAACTTCGATGTGCTTATCGTTAATTTTTACCCCTTGTAAGCGGTAAACTTCTTGCACTTCGTTCACGATATATTCAGTTACAGCACGAACACCGCGTAAACGTAAGATATCGTGTGGAGTCTCTGCACCATCAGAAATCACATCACCACGTTCTACCATCTCACCTTCAAATACGTTGAGTTGACGCCATTTTGGAATCATTTCTTCGTAGATTTCACCTTCAGTTGGGGTGATTAGCAAGCGACGTTTACCTTTGGTTTCTTTACCGAAGGACACGATACCTGAAATTTCTGCCAAGATTGCAGGCTCTTTCGGTTTACGTGCTTCGAATAAGTCAGCAACGCGTGGAAGACCACCAGTAATATCTTTAGTACCCACAGATTCTTGTGGAATACGTGCAAGTGGTTCACCCACTTTCACTTCCGCACCGTCATCTAAACTTACGATTGCTTTACCTGGTAAGAAGTATTGTGCAATAACGTCAGTTTCAGGTAAGAAGATATCGTTACCTTTTGCATCAACTAATTTGATGGTTGGACGTAAATCTTTACCTGCAGTTGCACGTTCACCCACGTCTTGTACCACGATAGAAGAAAGACCGGTTAATTCATCCGTTTGACGAGTTACAGTTAAACCGTCCACGATATCGATGAATTTCACAAAACCTGATACTTCAGATACAACTGGCATGGTATGTGGATCCCAGTTTGCCACTGTTTCACCCGCTGATACTTCTTGACCGTCTGCTTTATTCAATACTGTACCGTAAGGCACTTTATAGTGTTCTTTCGTACGACCAAATTCATCAGTCACCGTTAATTCAGTATTACGAGAAGTTAAAACTAATTTACCTTCGTCATTAACAACGAATTTCGCGTTAGCAAGGTGTAAAGTACCGTTGTTTTTGATTTGTACGCTAGATTCTTTCGCTGCTGCAGAAGCTGCACCACCGATGTGGAACGTACGCATGGTTAACTGTGTACCTGGCTCACCGATAGATTGAGCAGCGATAACACCCACTGCTTCACCTTGGTTGATGAGGTGACCACGCGCTAAGTCACGACCGTAACATTTCGCACATACACCGAAGTCAGTATCACAAGTTACAACAGAACGTACTTTTACGCTGTCCACTGAGTTTGCATCTAACACATCACAAAGTTTTTCATCTAATAAAGTGTTACGTGCAATTAAGACTTCTTCTGTACCTGGTTTATACACATCTTCAGCCACAACACGACCTAACACTAATTCGCGAAGTGGAACTTTCTCATCTCCACCTTCGATTAATGGAGTCATGACTAAACCTTCGTGTGTACCACAGTCATCTTCAACGATCACTAAGTCTTGCGCTACGTCAACTAAACGACGAGTTAAGTAACCAGAGTTTGCTGTTTTTAATGCGGTATCCGCCAAACCTTTACGCGCACCGTGGGTTGAAATAAAGTACTGAAGTACGTTCAAACCTTCACGGAAGTTCGCTGTAATTGGGGTTTCGATGATCGAACCATCTGGACGCGCCATCAAACCACGCATACCTGCTAACTGACGAATCTGAGCTGCAGAACCACGCGCACCGGAGTCAGCCATCATAAAAATGCTGTTGAAAGAAGCTTGTTTCTCAGGGTTACCTTCACGGTTGATGACTTCTTCCTGAGATAAGTTTTCCATCATTGCTTTCGCTACACGCTCATTTGCTGCAGCCCAAATATCGATGACTTTGTTATAACGCTCACCCGCTGTTACAAGACCAGATTGGAACTGTTCTTGAATTTCAGCCACTTCAGCTTCCGCTGCAGAAATAATTTCGTATTTTTTCTCTGGGATAACCATATCGTCGATACCCACAGAAGAACCTGAACGTGCAGCATAAGCAAAACCGGTATACATAATATGGTCAGCAAACATTACCGCTTCTTTCAAACCTAAACGACGATAAGCTTCGTTGATGAGTTTAGAAATTGCTTTTTTACCTAATGTTTGGTTGAACAATGAATAAGGCATGCCTTTCGGCGCGATCATCCATAAGATTGCACGGCCGATAGTAGTATCGGTTAATGTGGTTTTCTCTTCTAATTCGCCAGCTTCATTTTTCACATATTCAGTAATACGTACTTTAACGCGAGAATGTAATTCTGCTTCACCTGTACGATACGCTTTTTCAGCTTCGCGCGGATCTTGCAATAACATGCCTTCGCCTTTACCGTTTACTTTTTCACGGGTCATATAGTAAAGACCCAACACCACGTCTTGTGATGGAACGATAATAGGATCACCGTTTGCAGGTGAAAGTACGTTGTTGGTTGACATCATTAACGCACGTGCTTCTAACTGAGCTTCAAGTGTTAATGGTACGTGAACCGCCATTTGGTCACCATCGAAGTCCGCGTTGAACGCCGCACAAACAAGTGGGTGTAACTGGATTGCTTTACCTTCGATTAGAAGCGGTTCAAACGCTTGAATACCTAAACGGTGAAGTGTCGGTGCACGGTTCAATAGAATTGGGTGCTCACGAATAACTTCTGCCAAGATATCCCAAACGATCGCGTCTTCACGCTCAACCATTTTCTTAGCCGCTTTGATTGTAGTTGCATAACCACGGCTTTCTAATTTTGCATAGATAAACGGACGGAATAATTCCAATGCCATTTTCTTCGGTAAACCACATTGGTGTAAGTGCAAGTATGGACCTACAGTGATTACAGAACGGCCTGAATAGTCAACACGTTTACCTAATAAGTTTTGACGGAAACGACCTTGTTTACCTTTGATCATATCCGCAAGTGATTTCAATGGACGACGGTTAGAACCCGTAATCGCACGACCACGACGACCATTATCTAATAACGCATCAACAGATTCTTGTAACATACGTTTTTCGTTGCGCACGATAATATCTGGTGCGATTAAATCTAATAAACGTTTTAAACGGTTGTTACGGTTGATCACGCGACGATATAAATCGTTCAAGTCAGAAGTTGCAAAACGACCACCATCTAATGGTACTAACGGACGTAAATCTGGTGGAAGTACTGGTAATACAGTCATCACCATCCACTCTGGTTTATTACCAGATTGTTGGAAAGCTTCTAATAATTTTAAGCGTTTAGTGATTTTCTTACGTTTTGTTTCAGAGTTAGTTTCTTGTAACTCTTCACGTAATTTTTCACATTCCACTTCAAGATCAATACCTTTAAGTAAATCTTGAATTGCTTCAGCACCCATTTTCGCTTCGAATTCATCTTGCCAGCGGTCTTCTGCATCAAGGAATTGTTCTTCAGTTAATAACTGTCCACGTTCCAAATCGGTCATACCAGGTTCAGTCACGATGTACATTTCAAAATAAAGCACTCGTTCAATATCACGTAACGGCATATCAAGTAATAAACCGATACGGGACGGAAGTGATTTTAAGAACCAAATGTGTGCAACTGGACAAGCCAATTCAATGTGGCCCATACGTTCACGACGCACTTTAGTTTGTGTTACTTCAACACCACATTTTTCACAAATCACACCACGGTGTTTTAAGCGTTTATATTTACCGCATAAACATTCGTAATCTTTTACTGGCCCGAAAATACGTGCACAGAAAAGACCGTCACGCTCAGGTTTGAACGTACGATAGTTGATTGTTTCAGGTTTTTTAACCTCACCAAATGACCAAGAACGGATCATGTCTGGAGAAGCTAACCCAATTTTAATCACATCAAAATCTTCACTCGTTTTTGATTGTGCTTTTAAAAACTTAACTAAGTCTTTCACAAATAGTCTCCTGTCGGAGTTAAGGGTTTCAAAGTGCGGTCAAAAATATTTTGTTTTTTAACCGCACTTCGGCGATTTCTTCCTTTTGCTTCCCCTGCGTACAGGGGAAGACCGGTTTGTCGATTACTCTTCGTCTAGCTCGATATTCAAACCAAGTGAACGGATTTCTTTCATAATTACGTTGAAAGATTCCGGTGTACCCGGATCCATTTGTTGGTTGCCACCGACGATGTTTTTATACATCTTCGTACGGCCGTTCACGTCATCGGATTTCACAGTTAACATTTCTTGTAAGGTGTAAGCTGCACCATATGCTTCAAGTGCCCATACCTCCATCTCACCGAAACGTTGACCACCGAATTGTGCTTTACCACCAAGTGGTTGTTGAGTAACAAGACTATAAGAACCGGTTGAACGAGCATGCATTTTGTCATCAACTAAGTGGTTCAATTTGAGCATGTACATATAACCTACGGTTACTGGACGCTCGAATTTCTCACCAGTACGGCCATCGTATAACGTAATCTGACCTGAAGTTGGTAAGCCACCAAGTTTCAACATTTCTTTGATTTCTTGCTCAGCAGCACCATCAAACACAGGTGTTGCTACCGGTAAACCTTTACGTAGGTTTTCCGCTAAACGCATGATTTCGTCATCGCTAAAGGTGCTTAAATCAACTTTTTGCGCGCCATGGCCTAAATCGTATGCTTTTTGCATATAGCCACGAAGTTTCTCAACATCTTGTTTTTGTTTGATCATCGCATTGATTTGATCACCGATACCTTTCGCCGCTAAGCCTAAGTGGGTTTCTAAGATCTGACCGATGTTCATACGAGACGGTACGCCCAGTGGGTTCAATACGATTTCAACCGGTTGACCGTTTTCATCGTATGGCATATCTTCCACAGGGTTGATTTTTGAGATAACACCTTTGTTACCGTGACGACCCGCCATTTTATCACCCGGCTGGATGTGACGTTTCACCGCAAGGTAAACTTTAACCACTTTTAACACGCCTGGTGCAAGGTCATCGCCTTTAATGATTTTCTTACGTTGTACTTCAAGTTTGTGTTCAAACTCTTTACGTAATTCTTCATATTGCTCAGCAAGCTGTTCTAATTGGTTTTGTTTTTCTTCATCAGAAATGGTTTGTTCTAACCATTTGGTGCGATCCATTTTATCTAATTGAGCCGCATCAATACCGCCAGCGATAAGCACATTACGTACACGAGCAAACAAGCCAGCTTCTAAGATTTCTAATTCATCAGAAAGGTCTTTCTTAGCTTGTTTTAACTGCATTTCTTCAATTTCTAATGCACGTTTGTCTTTTTCTACGCCATCACGGGTGAAGACTTGAACGTCAATTACAGTACCGCTTACGCTATTTGGTACACGTAATGAAGAGTCTTTCACATCAGATGCTTTTTCACCGAAGATTGCACGTAACAATTTTTCTTCTGGTGTTAATTGCGTTTCGCCTTTAGGGGTTACTTTACCGACTAAGATGTCGCCACCTTTCACTTCAGCACCCACATATACGATACCTGATTCATCCAATTTGCTTAATGCAGATTCACCTACGTTTGGAATATCCGCAGTGATTTCTTCAGAACCTAATTTAGTATCACGCGCCACACAAGATAATTCTTGAATGTGGATTGTCGTGAAGCGGTCTTGTTGTACAACACGCTCGGAAACTAACATTGAGTCTTCGAAGTTATAACCGTTCCAAGGCATGAACGCCACACGGATATTTTGACCTAATGCTAATTCACCTAAGTCTGTTGAAGGACCATCTGCTAATACTTCACCACGGTTAATTGGATCGCCTAAATTCACACAAGGAATTTGGTTGATACACGTATTTTGGTTAGAACGGGTGTATTTAATTAAGTTATAAATATCGATACCCGCTTCGCCTGCTACGGTTTCGTCCTCATTTACTTTGATAACAATACGAGACGCGTCAACGTATTGAACTGTACCACCACGTTTCGCAACAACCGCCACACCTGAGTCTAGTGCGATTGGTTTTTCCATACCTGTACCCACTAACGGCTTATCAGCACGTAAAGTAGGAACCGCTTGACGTTGCATGTTCGCACCCATTAAGGCACGGTTCGCATCGTCATGCTCTAAGAATGGAATTAACGCTGCTGCCACAGATACAACTTGTTGGGTTGAAACGTCCATATAGTGAATTTCTTCTGGTTTATAAAGACCTGATTCACCACGTTCACCACGTGCAGTAACGAATGCATCTGTAAAGCGATTGTTCTCATCAAGGTTTGAGTTCGCCTGTGCAATGATGTAGTTTGCTTCATCAATTGCAGATAAATATTCGATTTCTTCGGTTACTTGACCATCAACCACTTTACGATATGGCGTTTCTAAGAAACCATAATCGTTAGTACGAGCAAACGCAGAAAGTGAGTTGATCAAACCGATGTTTGGACCTTCAGGGGTTTCGATTGGACATAAACGACCATAGTGAGTGTTATGTACGTCACGCACCTCAAAGCCTGCGCGTTCACGCGTTAAACCACCTGGACCTAATGCAGAAATACGACGTTTGTGTGTTACTTCTGATAATGGGTTGTTTTGGTCCATGAATTGCGAAAGTTGTGAAGAACCAAAGAATTCTTTCACTGCCGCAGAAATTGGTTTCGGATTAATTAAGTCTTGTGGTGTGATCGCATCTAAATCGCCTAAAGATAAACGCTCTTTAACTGCTCTTTCTACACGAACTAAACCAATACGGAATTGGTTTTCTGCCATTTCACCCACAGAACGAATACGACGGTTACCCAAGTGGTCGATATCATCCACTTCACCACGACCATTACGGATGTCGATGAGTTTTTTCATCACTCGAATGATATCGTCGTTACTTAAAATACCCGTACCCTCGCCTTCAGGAATACCTAATGAGCGATTAAACTTCATACGACCTACTGCAGATAAATCATAACGTTCTGCAGAGAAGAATAAATTATGGAATAACGCTTCTGAAGATTCTGGTGTAGGTGGTTCACCTGGACGCATCATACGATAGATTTCATATAATGCACTTACACGATCGTAAGTTGGATCAACACGTAATGTTTCAGAAATATACGGACCGTAATCTAAGTCATTAGTGAATAATGTTTCGATCACTTTATAGCCTGCTTGCGATAATTTCGCTAACACTTCTAAAGAAATCTCGCCATTTGCTTGGCAAATAATTTCACCTGATTCAAGATCAACGTAATCTTTCGCTGCTACTTTGCCTGCGATATATTCAGTTGGCACTTCAACTTGTGTCACATTATCTTTTTCTAATGCTTTGATGTGACGAGCAGTGATACGACGACCGCGTTCTACATAGACTTTGCCATTTGCTTCGATATCAAACGTCGCCGTTTCACCACGTAAACGTTCTGGCACTAATGTCATGAGTAATTTATTGCCAGCGATCTCGAAAGTTACTTTGTCGAAGAATAAGTTTAAGATTTCTTCAACGGTGTAACCTAACGCACGTAAAATAATGGTTGCCGGTAATTTACGACGACGGTCAATACGCGCATATAAGTTATCTTTTGGATCAAATTCGAAATCTAACCAAGAACCACGGTAAGGAATAATGCGTGCGTTATAAAGCACTTTACCTGAAGAGTGTGTTTTACCTTTGTCAGAATCAAAGAATACGCCCGGGCTACGGTGTAATTGTGAAACGATAACACGCTCAGTACCATTGATGACAAAGGTACCGTTGTCAGTCATTAATGGGATTTCACCCATATATACTTCGCTTTCTTTAATGTCTTTGACTGCGCGTGATGAAGATTCTTTATCGTAGCTAACCAAACGTAATTTTACGCGTAAACCTGCTGCATAAGTTGAACCACGAATTTGACATTCACGTACATCAAATTCTGGCTCTTCTAGACGGTAATCAACATATTGTAATTCTGTATAACCGTTATTGCTTACGATTGGGAAAACAGAACGGAATGCAGCTTCTAAGCCTTGTTGACCTTCAGGATCTTTTTGAATGAATTTATCAAAAGAATCTAATTGGATGGTTAATAAATAAGGTACATTTAAAACTTGCGGACGTTTGCCGAAGTCTTTACGAATTCGTTTTTTCTCAGTATAGGAGTAACCCATTATTGGTTTTCCTCTGTAAATTTTAGTGAGACCGAGTTGATATAAAAAAGTGCGGTCAAATTGATTGACGCTTTTATTTATATCGGAGATTGACGCCGTTTCGGATACCGCACTCTGAACCTTACTTCTGTAGTGGGCTACTTAAATTAAAACGTCTGATTAATTTAAGTGGAAACAGATACCATTAAACGGAAAATGCCTATCTGTTTTTTGTGCTGTTTTTGATAGCACAAAATGGCTGATGGTAAACCACCAGCCATTAAGCCTGAGAAACAGGACATAAGTGAATCAAAAATTATTTGATTTCTACTTTTGCACCAGCTTCTTCTAATTCTTTCTTAAGTGCTTCAGCTTCTTCTTTAGAAATGCCTTCTTTTAAGTTAGCTGGAGCAGATTCAACTAAGTCTTTAGCTTCTTTTAAGCCTAAACCAGTTGCACCACGTACTGCTTTGATAACTGCTACTTTGTTAGCACCAGCTTCAGCAAGAACTACGTCGAATTCAGTTTTTTCTTCTGCCGCTGCTGCTGCACCGCCAGCTGCTGGAGCTGCTGCTACTGCTGCTGCAGAAACGCCGAATTTTTCTTCCATCGCTGCGATTAATTCAACGATTTCAGTTACAGATTTAGAAGCGATCGCTTCAATGATTTGTTCGTTAGTTAATGACATAACAATCAATTCCTAAAATTAATAAAGTTAAATGAAGTAAGAAACGCTTAATGATTAAGCTGCTTCTTGTAATTTGTCGCGTAATGCCGCAAAAGTGCGAACAAGTTTGCCTGCCGCAGCTTCTTTCATTGTGCCCATTAAACGTGCAATTGCTTCTTCGTAAGTTGGTAATGTTGCTAAGAATTCAACATCTTGGATCTTACCTTCAAAGGCTGCACCTTTAATTTCAAACTTATCGTTTGCTTTAGCAAAATCTTTGAACAAACGTGCTGCTGCACCTGGGTGTTCATTAGAGAATGCGATAAGTGTTGGACCTACAAACGTATCTTGTAAGCATTCGAAATCAGTGCCTTCAACCGCACGACGTAATAAAGTATTACGAACAACGCGCATTGTTACACCAGCTTCACGAGCTGCTTTACGTAATTCAGTCATTTTATCAACAGTTACACCGCGAGAGTCCGCGATTACTGCTGAAAGTGCACCTTTGGCTGCTTCATTTACTTCGGCAACAATTGCTTGTTTGTCTTGAAGATTTAATGCCATTGGCTTTTAGCTCCTGAATACACTCCGATTTCTCGGAATTAATTTACCTCATCGAAAGAGTTATCTTTCAGACTAGGACGACTTCGGTGCCCAGAAGCAAGAAATATTCTTATTCTGTTCACCATCTACGTAGGATTATTAAGACGATTATTGCTAATCATTCCCTACGGTCTTGGACGGGGCTTGAATAGGTCAAGCACCAACCAGAAATTTTACGCTAAGCGTAATTTAGGAGCGAGATTATAGTGATTAATCTCGCTCTTGTAAAGTCTATTGTAGAAAAAATCTGCAGATTTTAACCGCACTTTGCGATTATTTTCTTACAGCAATTGCTTCGATTTCCACACCTACATCTTTTGGTAATCGAGCGACTTCTACGCAAGAACGAGCAGGGAAATTCGGGTGATTATTTTCTTTAAAGAATTTCTCATATTCTGCATTTACTGCGGCAAAATCATTAAGATCTTTCACAAACACAGTGGTTTTCACAATATCACCCACTTTCAAACCAGCCTGTTCAATAATCGCTTTCACGTTTTCTAAAGATTGACGCGCTTGAGCCACAATATCTTTTGGCACTTCACCATTCGCCGGATTAACGGGAATTTGTCCCGATGTTAAAACTAAATTACCTAAATCTACCGCTTGAACATAAGGGCCGATTGCGGCAGGGGCTTTTTCTGTATGAATGATTTTAGTCATGATATTTTCCTTTAACATTAAGTA
>CAKVVS010000012.1:0-13599 GCA_934834395.1 Parahaemophilus parainfluenzae
GTTCCGTACAGTAGATTGTAGCTTTTTAGCACAAAATAATCATCATTTCCCCAAAAAAATTTTCAAAATGTGATTTTGCACAAAGAAATCTGCCCAAAGTTTGGTATAGTAAACACACTTTTTATTTATTCAATATGGAGAAACAAAAATGGCACGTCGTCCTTTAGTGATGGGTAACTGGAAATTAAACGGTTCCAAAGCGTTCACCAAAGAATTAATCGAAGGATTAAAAGCAGAATTACATGATGTAACAGGTTGTGATGTGGCAATTGCCCCACCAGTTATGTATTTAGGTACGGCTGAAGCAGCACTTTCTGGTTGTGGTTGCAGCTGCGGCGGTAAAAGTGTGATTCAGTTAGGTGCACAAAACGTAGATATCAATGTGAAAGGTGCATTTACTGGTGATATTTCTAGCGAAATGTTAAAAGATTTTGGTGCAAAATACATTATTATCGGTCACTCTGAGCGTCGTACTTACCACAAAGAAAGCGACGAATTTGTAGCGAAAAAATTTGGTGTATTAAAAGAAGCAGGTTTAGTACCAGTATTATGTATCGGTGAAACTGAAGCTGAAAACGAAGCAGGTAAAACTGAAGAAGTATGTGCACGTCAAATTGATGCCGTCATCAACGCATTAGGCGTAGAAGCATTTAATGGTGCAGTGATTGCTTATGAACCAATTTGGGCGATCGGCACGGGCAAATCAGCAACTCCAGCACAAGCACAAGCTGTTCATGCATTTATCCGTGGTCACATCGCAGCAAAATCACAATCTGTAGCAGATCAAGTGATCATTCAATACGGTGGTTCGGTAAATGACGCTAATGCAGCAGAATTATTCACGCAACCAGATATCGATGGTGCATTAGTTGGAGGTGCTTCACTTAAAGCGCCTGCATTTGCGGTAATTGTAAAAGCAGCGGCAGCAGCGAAAAACTAATTTTTCTTGCCTTAAAAAATAAAAAAGTGCGGTCAATTTTAACCGCACTTTTTGTTTTTGATTAATGTTGATTGCGTTCCCATAAATCAGCATATTTCACAAAGGTGGAGTGGGCCGAAAGTACCGCAAGCAGAAAACCTTGTTTTCCATCTAAGAAGCCTGCTTTTAAAATGTACATTTTGATAAAACAGCCAATCGCATGGCTTATTCCTTGCCGCAATGTTGCTTTTTTTCCTTTGGCTTGGCGTTGATCTGCCCAAGCTTTGGCGTAGTCCGCGGATTTCACCAAATAGTGATGAATGCTTTTATAAGTGAAATGCTCCAGATCCCCAGTTAATTTCTGTACTTTCGTGTAGTCAGGATAAACCACTTTTTCATGTACCAGAGAATCATTATATCCTGCATAATTTGTGCGATATAAACGCACCACATAATCTGGATACCAACCTGAATGACGAATTTCACGTCCAAATACTTCACTCACACGAGGAATATCATAAACCGTATTTGGTGCATCTTGTTGAACGGCTTGTTGAATGGATTCACGAAGTTTCGGTGTGACACGTTCATCGGCATCTAACCACAAAACATAATCACTGGTGACATATTGTTGTGCCCGTTGGCGTTGTTTGCCAAAGCCTGGCCAATCAGGATGCGAATAAAATTTTGCACCATATTGTTCCGCAATTTCTTGCGTGTTATCAGTACTGCCTGAATCGACAATAATGATTTCATCTACCCAATCTTTAACCGTATCAAGACATTGAGCAAGATCTGCCGCTTCATTTTTGACAATCATGGCAACGCTAATTGTTGGCATATTTTGATCCTTTTTTTGCTATACTAGCCGAAATTTCTGTAAGTATAACCGAATTTATTTTATGTGGCGTTTTTTTTATACCTGCCTGATGTATCTAATTCAGCCTTTTGTGCTGTTATTCATGTTACTACGAAGTCTCAAAGCTCCGAATTATCGCAAGCGTTTAGGCGAGCGATATGGCATTTATGCGAATCTTGATAAGCCTACACAAGATGGGATCGTCATTCATGCAGCATCGGTAGGGGAAGTGATCGCCGCTACGCCGCTAGTAAAACGTATTCAGAAAGATTATCCGCATTTACCAATCACATTTACAACGGTCACGCCAACAGGCTCTGAACGCGTAAAAGCTGCGTTCGGGGAAACTGTGACGCATTGTTATTTGCCCTACGATTTACCTTGTGTCATCAATCGTTTTATTGATTTTATTCAGCCTAAAGTATTTATTGTGATTGAAACGGAGCTTTGGCCGAATTTGATTGATTGTTTGGCTCGTCGAAATATTCCTTTCATTGTGGCGAATGCACGACTTTCTGCACGTTCAGCTAGACGCTATGGCAAAGTCAAACAACATCTACAACGAATGTTTTCTCAAATCAGCTTGATTGCGCCACAAGATAGTATCAGTGGAAAGCGTTATTTAGAGTTAGGTTATGAGAAAGATCGTCTGCAATTAACTGGCAATATTAAATATGATCTTGTGGTCAGTGACGAATTACTCAAAGACATTGCAACACTTCATGAGAGCTGGGCGAAAGATCGTCAGATTTGGATTGCCGCGAGTACGCACGAAGGGGAAGAGGAACTCATTTTACAAGCGCATCATTTGTTATTAAAAAAACATCCGAATTTGCTGTTATTGCTAGTACCTCGTCATCCAGAACGTTTTAATCCTGTGGCGGATTTAATTGAAAAAGCCAACTTTAACTTTATTCGTCGTTCAACAGGTGAGATTCCTTCAGAGAGTACCCAAGTGATTCTGGGTGATACTATGGGCGAGTTGATGTTGATGTATGGTATTTCAGATATTGCGTTTGTTGGCGGAAGTTTGGTCAAACATGGGGGACATAATCCTTTAGAGCCTTTGGCATTTAAATTACCCGTTGTGAGTGGAAAGCATACCTTCAATTTCCCTGAAGTTTTTACTTCGCTCTTAGAAGTGCAAGGTGTGTTGCAAATTAACTCCACCGAAAAAGCATTGTCAGAGATTATTGATAAGTTATTGAATTCGAAAGGGGCACGTCAACGTTTAGGCAATGCAGGCTACGAGGTATTAATTGAAAATCGTGGTGCATTACAGCGTCTTTTAGATTTGCTTTATCCTGATCATAAACTCACGTATAACCGCGTTAAATCAGTCGTAGAGCAATCTTCTGTCTTTACCCCTTTCCAATGGATTGATGCGTTGTTGTCAGGCAAGGCAAATCGCTCAAAGCGAATTTTGCGAGGTTTACAAGCTGAAGATGTGCAACCTGTCATTTTATTGCGTACCTTACAACGTGAACTACTCACTTTGTTAGAATTAACAAAACCACAGCTGCGTAATCCCTCTCTTAACACGAGTTTGCCAACACAGACACTCAAAGCGGATTTTGACCGTCTCAAAATTTGGCAGAATCGTCGTCACCTTTATATGGCCGCGATACAACGACTCACCTATCAAAAGCTCTTTGACATATTGCAAGAATTGGCAGATATTGAGCGCACAACCAAGCAAGAATATGGTCAAGACGTGTGGGTAAAATTAGCAGACTTATCGGTTAAATTTTGCTTATAAAAAAATCTCGGCGTTAACCGAGATTTTTTATTATTGCGCAATTTTTAAATCTTGATACAGATAATTTCGATAGCTATTCACTAAATCCATATCCTCTGCATCTTCGAGCCTACCTTGGCTTAACTGACGCATAGCGATATTTGCTCGCATAAAGTCATCTTTCGGTGATAAACCTGCCACATCAAGTAATACGCCACCAACAAAGGCTAAATCTAAGAAATCTTGCTGTTGAACAAAGTCAGTCTTACGATTAGTTCTAACCACAAATTGAGTCACATAATCTGGATTCGCAAAGTTACCTTTTTTCGGTGGAAGCTGATTATCAAAAGCAACCTGATGATCACCAAAATAACCGAATACATAAGGTTTTTCACGTGATTTTAAATAATCATTTAAACCTTCAATCGCCTCATTAAGGCTATCAATACGATCAATATAATCGTTCAAGCAAGAAATCGCTTTTCCCCCTAAACGCTTACTCACCAAATTAAAATGGTTTGGCATATTCGTGTTGTAAGGGCCGTGCTCTTTCATCGTAAGCACATAAACAAACATGGGCTGTTGTACATTTTCCAATGATGGATGCTGTTTCTGCAAAATCAGTTTGGTGTAATACATCATCTCTTCACTGCTAATATGCCAGAGATTTTTGCTGATTGATGCGGGATAGCCTAAATCTTGTGGTTGCAACATCAAATCAAAACCAAAGTGGTCATAAGCAGGTTTTGCGTTGTAGTTACCTTTCGTAAAAGGTGATAATGCTACACAAAAATAGCCTTGCTCACGGAGATTTTTAATAAAACCCGTCTGTAAGTGTGGTACAACCGAATAAAACACGCCACTTGCCAAAGCACCAAAATCCGTTGAAGGTACCCCAGCAAGAAAAGCAAATTCAGATTTCCACGTTGCGCCGCCCACCGTATGTACACGCAATGGACTCACAAATGCGGTATCTTCCTGCTTATTAAACATTGAAAATGGTGGGATGGTTTCTGCATCAAAATCAAATTGATGAGGATTCAAGGTTGATTCTTGTAGACACACCACTATGTCTGGCTTTTCTGCACTTTCAGTTTTACTCTCAGCTTTTTCACTTAAAAGTGCGGTCATTTTTTCTTTAAATTTTTGACTATTACCTTCAAATTCTGGCACTTTAAAGAATACGCCACGACAAGACATTGGTAAGTTTAAAAAGACATCTCGACCATCATCCGGCAATGAATCCAGCCAGACTTTTGTTGCATCCGGATCTTTAGAATAATGCCACATTAAACCAAAACTCGTTGCTGCAAGTATTGCTGCAAATACGCGGAATCCAGTAGATGCAGTTTCCACATCTGACCAACCAAAGATAGCATAACCCAACAGACCTAATAGCCCCAACACGCCAAAAATAGCGCCTTTATAATGTAAAAGGGTTTCCCAATTTCGCCAGTCTGTCACAAGCCAAAAATCTGAAATGAGTAAAGGTTGTTTATAGTAATGAATTTTCATTCGATGGAATAACATCAACACGACAAAAAGCACGGACGCAAAATTCAATCCGCGTTGCCATTGACCGGTTATCGCAAACATTGAGCTAAACAATAAAACGAATAATGCAATCGCAAAAAAATATGTCCAACGATAGTGCGAATTGACGATAAAAATCACCGTCGCAATAAAAAATAAACTCAGAAAAATACTTGGAATCATAATAAATAAATTTGATTAAATGTTATTTGACACTTTCAGCTACTAAACGCTGAATCAGCTTTAAATTGGCTGGGGGGAATTGCCCTGCATCAAGCTCACTTTGTTCAAGCCAAAAACCTTCCTGGCCTTCTCGACCAAACGGCTCGCCAATCCATTCAGTGACCAGATAAAAACTAAAATCTAAAATTTTGGTTGGATATTCAAATTGAAAACGTTCGTACAGCTCAGCATTTAAAATGTGAATGCCAATCTCTTCTTCCAATTCTCTTTTTAACGCTTCTTCAGGTGTTTCACCTGCATCAACTTTGCCACCTGGAAATTCTAATGCTTGCGCAAAATCTTGCCCTTCTAAGCGTTGGGTCAAATATAGCTGCCCAAATTCATTACGAATAATCCCTGCCGCAACTTGAATGATAGGCTTACTCATCGTTTTTCCTTATCTCAAAAGTAGAAAGAGCGGTCATTTTTAGCGGTGTTTTAAACACGCAAAAATTTAACCGCTCTTTACCTTAACTAAGCATATCGGGCTTTACTGCCGTGACAATGCTTGTATTTTTTACCTGACCCACAAGGACAAGGTTCATTACGTCCAATATGACGATCAGAATAGTCCTCGCTTTGAGCTTGCTCTGTATTTTCATCTACAGGTTGATGAGTTAATGCTTCACGTTCAGCCATTTCCTGACGTGCACGTTCCGCTTCTTCAATCTCTTCCTGTGTACGGACTTTCACTCGAGTAAGTGTCGTAATCACATGATGTTTTAAAGAATCCAACATTTCAGTAAACATACGGAAAGATTCTTTTTTGTACTCTTGTTTTGGATCTTTTTGCGCATAACCACGTAAATGGATACCTTGACGTAAATAATCCATTGCCGCCAAGTGCTCCTTCCAAAGCTCATCAAGAGTTTGTAACATCACACCTTTTTCGAAATGACGCATGGTTTCTTCACCCGCAAGCGCTTCTTTCGCTTTGTATTCATCTTCGGCTTCTTGAATAATGCGCTCACGCAAGTTTTCTTCATGAAGATTGTTATTTTCTTCCAACCAATGTTCAATTGGTAACTCAAGACCAAACTCTTGCGCTAAACGCTCTTCTAAGCCTTTAATATCCCATTGTTCTTCCAATGATTGTGGCGGAATATATTGGTCAATCACATCATTAAATACATCGCTGCGAATTGCTTTGATAGTCTCTGAAATATCATCGTTATCGAGCAAGTAATTACGTTGTTCGTAAATTGCATGACGTTGGTCGTTAGCCACATCATCATATTCAAGCAAGTTTTTACGACCATCAAAGTGGAAGGCTTCTACTTTCGCTTGCGCCGATGCAATCACTTTAGCGAGAAGTTTAGACTCCATCGCTTCACCTGGTTGGGTGAAGGCTTTACGCATCATATTTAATTTACCTTCATTCAGATAAATACGCATTAAGCCATCTTCCAAAGAAAGGTAGAAACGTGAAGAACCTGGGTCACCTTGACGACCTGAACGACCACGCAACTGGTTATCAATACGGCGTGATTCGTGACGTTCTGTCCCGATAATGTGTAAACCACCGGCTTGCATCACGATCTCGTGATTTTTCTCCCACTCAGCTTTAAGCGCCTCAATTTGCTCTGGTGTTGGGTTCTCTAATTTTGCAGCTTTTGCTTTCCAGTTACCACCGAGGATAATATCGGTACCACGACCCGCCATGTTAGTTGCAATGGTTACTGCACCTGGCGCCCCTGCTTCCGCAACAATTTCCGCTTCTTGTGCGTGGAATTTTGCATTCAATACGTTGTGTTTGATACCCGCTTTATCTAACGCTTGAGAAAGCATTTCAGATTTTTCAACTGATACGGTACCGACAAGAACTGGTTGATTGCGAGCGACACAGTCTTTGATATCTTCAATAATTGCATTGAATTTGTATTCTTCATTCTCAAACATGACGTCCGTACGATCATCACGAATCATAGGACGGTTTGTTGGGATGACGACAGTTTCCAAACCATAAATTTGTTGGAATTCAAAGGCTTCGGTATCTGCAGTACCGGTCATACCTGCTAATTTGTCATAAAGACGGAAGTAGTTTTGGTAAGAAATCGACGCAACAGTTTGGTTTTCACTCTTAATTTCTACGCCTTCTTTCGCTTCGATCGCTTGGTGTAAACCATCAGACCAACGACGACCCGCCATAGTACGACCAGTATGTTCATCGACGATCACGATCTCGCCATCTTTCACGATATAGTCTACATCGCGCTCAAATAAGGTGTTCGCACGTAATGCCGCCATGACATGGTGTAACAATACAATACGTGCAGGCGAATAAAGTGAATCACCTTCTGGCATTAAACCTTGTTCAATTAACCAATTTTCAACTTTTTCTTGACCACGTTCAGTCAAATACGCTTGTTTGGTTTTAAGATCTAAGGTGTAGTCGCCTTCACCGGTATATTCTTCCGTATCTTCTTTTTCTTGCTTAATTAAATTCGGAATTAATTTATTTACCGCAATATAAAGCTCAGAACTGTCTTCCGCTTGACCCGAAATAATCAATGGCGTACGCGCTTCATCGATTAAGATAGAGTCCACCTCATCCACTAAGGCATAGCCTAAATGACGTTGGAAACGCTCTTCTTTAGAATGCGCTAAGTTATCACGAAGGTAATCAAAACCTAGCTCGCTGTTTGTCGCGTATGTAATATCTGCCGCATAAGCTTCACGTTTTGCTTCAGGCGGTAAACCAGGGATATTCACCCCAACAGTCATACCTAAGAATTCAAATAATGGGCGGTTAGTTTCCGCGTCACGACGTGCTAAGTAATCATTCACGGTTACAACGTGTACGCCTTTACCTTCCAACGCCATCAAATAACAAGGCAAGGTTGCGGTTAAGGTTTTACCTTCACCCGTACGCATCTCTGCGATACAACGATTGGTGAGCACCATACCACCGATTAATTGCACATCGAAATGGCGCATACCAAGTACACGTTTACCCGCTTCACGCACGGTAGCAAACGCTTCAGGTAAAAGTTGTTGTAAAGTTTCACCATTAGCTAAACGGCTACGGAATTCTTCTGTTTTTGCTCTTAATTCATCATCACTTAATGCTTCAAAAGCTGGCTCCATTTTGTTGATTTTCGCAACTTGTTTTCTTAATCTGCGTAAAATACGTTCGTTACGGCTGCCAAAAATTTTTGTTAAAAAACTCATAATTTCTCTTTCAAATAAAAAATAAAAAGGATCATCCGATTAAAAAATCGGTTCGTTCAAAGATAAAAGAAAATTAAATAATAGCAGGACCGGCCCGAATAGGGGCAAAAACAGGAAACTCTGCCGCGATAAAGTGCGGTTGAATTTTTTCGTGTTTTTGATTGGAATGGGTTTTGTGATTTGTTGGCTGAGGTTGAACCTGCAATGCTTGACGAATTTCACGCACCGCAATCAACATATGTTGTTCAGATGATGTTTGGTAATTTTCGCCACTCATATTTGATGAAGGCTGAGCCTCCAATCCCTGAGCGACAGGCAAAGCAAAAATCGCGATCATGCTTAACAGCAACTGCGACCAGAAATTTGTTTTACCTTTGTTTGATTTCATCATCTTATTGTCTCTGACAAAATTTGTGTGTATTGTATCGGAAATTCAACGTAAAGTCATTATTGGGGTATTTTTGTGGAAAACAAGCATGAGCGTTATCAAAAAGCCATGAATATTATTGATGTACTGGAAGGATCACAATTTGCCAAAATCATGCAGAAAGGGCTAATGTTGAATGAACTGAACCAAAACATCAGTCGCCTTTTCCCACAAGAATTCAAAGGGCTCTTCCGTTTAGGCTCCATCACAGATGGGAAACTCTTTATCGAAGTCAAAAGTGCGGTCGTTCGCCAAGGGATTTTATTTCGACAAGGCGAATTACTCGCCGCAATTCAACCCACCTATCCCGAAGTAAAAGGCTTTGAGATTAAAATCAATCCAGAATTAACCTGCTAAGTTAACCTTTAAAGATAGCGATTAATTCTTTTACTTTAACTCGTTTTTCTGAAGATTGGCTAATCGAGCGCTGTACTTTAACGCGTTTGAATTTTGCCCCTTTATAAATCTCACGCGTAAATTTCGTATCGTGATTAGAAATCACGACAGAAATTTGCTTTTCTTTTTGTGCTTTTTTGGCGCATTCTGCTAAATTCTTTTGATGTTCAAGGCCAAAAGCATTCCCTGCATATTCAGTAAAATTGGTATCTTGCGGAAGCGGTGCATAAGGCGGATCACAATAGATCACGCTGTGTTTATCCGCTAATTCAAAGGTCTGTTGAAAATCAGCGCATAAAAAGACCGCACTTTGTGCTTTATGGGCGAAATAGCGCAATTCATCTTCAGGGAAATAATGGGTTTTATAAGCGCCAAAGGGCACATTAAACTCATTTTTACTGTTATAACGGCACAATCCATTAAAACCAAAACGGTTCAAATAAAGGAATAACACCGAACGCTCGAAAGGATCACTTGATTGATTAAAGGCATCACGCTGGGTGTAATAATAGTCGGCTGTATTGGCATTCTCTGCAAAGAAAATTGGCTTACAAGCCTCAATATAGGCATCTACATTTTCCTTGACGATATTAAAGAGATTAATTAAATCGGGATTAATATCCGCCAAAATGTAACGTTCAAAATGGGAATTCAAAAAAACAGCGCCCGCGCCAACAAAGGGTTCAATCAAACACTGTTTTCTTTTTGGGAAGACTCGGTTGAGATCGTCCGTTAAACGAAATTTACCGCCCGCCCATTTTAAAAACGGGCGGTGTTTAATTCGAGGTTTCGTTTTGTTATTTTTTGGACGCAACATGAGAGCAATGACAGTTAGTCATGTTGTGTGCAACGCTCAATCGCGTTTAGCACAAGAGATTTGTCAGTATCAGTCGCCACGTAGGCTTGACCAAGCGCTTTTAGCAACACAAGACGCAACTTGCCTGCCAACACTTTTTTATCACGTATCATGTGCGGTAAATAATCGTCTGGCTGCATGGTATCAGGCGAAACAGTCGGTAAATTAGCGCGCGCTAAAAGTTTTTCTAAACGTGCAACATCTTCAAAAGAAAGATCGCCTAATTGTTCAGATAACACCGCTGCCATCATAGTTCCAGCTGCAACAGCTTCACCATGTAACCAGTTTCCATAGCCTAAATGTGTTTCGATCGCATGACCAAAAGTATGACCGAGATTTAATAATGCACGATCACCTTTTTCAGTTTCATCGCGCGCAACGATATCCGCTTTGATTTGGCAACAACGCGCAATGCAATGCTGCAGTGAATGTTGATTTAACGCGACTAATTCATCAATATGTGCTTCAAGCCATTCAAAAAAGGCATAATCTAAAATCGCCCCATATTTAATGACTTCCGCAAGTCCCGCATTCACTTCACGTTTTGGCAAGGTATTGAGTGTAAGGGTGTCAATGATCACCGTAGAAGGTTGATAAAACGCCCCAATCATATTTTTGCCTAACTCATGATTAACGGCTGTTTTGCCACCAACAGAAGAATCCACTTGGGCTAATAATGTGGTAGGAATTTGAATAAAACGCACACCACGCTGATAACTTGCTGCAGCAAAACCTGCCACATCACCAATCACACCACCACCTAATGCAATAATAGTGGTATCTCGCCCATGATTATGTTTTAAAAGTGCGGTAAAAATAAGGTTTAAAGAATCGAGCGTTTTATATTTTTCGCCATCAGGCAATAATACTGATTCAACCTGACAGCCGATTTTTTCTAAGGTTTGTGTAACGGTTTCAAGATAATATTGTGCGACAGTTGGATTAGTCACGATCATCACTTTATCCCCTTTCTTCAGCGGGTAACAGGTTTCATCTTTAAGTAAACCTTCCCCAATATAAATAGGATAACGACGTTCTTTTAATTCAACATTTACGCACAACATTTTAAATCCTTAGAGTGAACCGTTTAAGCCGTTTAGATTGTCAATTAAATCAACAATTTGATTAACCATTACTTTGGCATTTTGCTCATCTGTTGGCAAAGTAATATCTGCAATTTCTTCGTATAACGGATTGCGTACTTTAGCTAAATCTTCCAACACTTGGCGTGGGTTATCTGTTCCTTGTAATAAAGGACGTTTTTTATCACGTTGCGTACGTTGATATTGTTTATCTACTGAGGTTTCTAAATAAATCACAATACCACGAGCAGAAAGATAATTACGATTCTCTTTTGACATCACTGCTCCACCACCAGTGGAAAGCACAACGCCTTGTAATTGGGTTAATTCATTAATAATGCGCTCTTCACGCTTACGAAAACCTTCTTCGCCTTCTAAATCAAAAATCCAGCTAATGTCTGCGCCCGCACGTTCCTCAATTACTGCATCTGAATCGACAAAGTCCATATTCAATTGTTGCGCAAGCTGACGGCCAATGGTGCTTTTACCTGCGCCCATCGGACCGACTAAAAAAATATTACGTTTTTCAGCCATTGTTATTCTTCTAACTTACTTAAATAATGTTCAAATTAATCTTTCCTAATAAAAACTGGCCACCTGAAAAAATGGCAGCCCGAAAGATCACCCAAAAAATAATGAAGATTATCGCAATAAATCCCCCTATGTTTCAACCTTTAGCGGGAATTTATTTTAAGAAGTGCAAAAGTACGGTCAGTTTTTTAGGGATTTTAATGAATGATAAAGTCAAATAGAGCATCGAGATAAAACATCCTAAAATTTAACCGCACTTTACAAACAAAAAAGGCTATTCAAACGAATAGCCTTTTCTTTTATTGGTCAGTTAATTATAGATAACCAAACAAGCTTGTGAAAATGTAACCAAAGATACATGAAGTGATTACACCGATTAAGCCCGGTAAAATAAAGCTGTGGTTAATTACAAACTTACCAATGTGGGTTGTACCTGAACGGTCGAATTGGATTGCTGCAAGATCACTTGGGTAAGTTGGTAAAATGTAGTAACCGTAACAAGCTGAAGCAAAGGCTAAGATAATCGCAGGATCAACACCGATACCTAAAGCAAGTGGAACGAATGCAACCAATGCTGCCGCTTGTGAGTTTACGAATTTAGAAATTAATAACAACATCACGGCGTAAGTCCAAGGATGTGCTTTTACCACATCACCAAGTGCAGCTTTCATCATCGGTGTATGAACAGTAAACATGGTTTCTGCCATCCAAGAAATCCCGAATACAGCCACTAACGCGATCATACCTGAACGGAAAATTTCATTTTTACTGATTTTGCCTACATCAGTTTTGGTAAAGATAACAATTAATGCACCCGCTGATAACATGAAAATTTGAATAACGTGAACCATACTTAAATTCACTTTTTTCTTCGCGGTATCTTTTAATACGATTGCAGCGTTATCAATCGTTTCAGTTTTATCTCCCGCTGTGATCACAACACTGTTATCTTGAGCGGTAATTGTTTGAGCAACTTCACCTTTATCGTTATAAATCGCAACGTTGTTATAGGCAGTTTTTGCTTTTGCTTTGCTGTCTTTAACATCAAGCACTAATGTACCGTCTTTCGCTAATGCCACAATTTTACCGTCTTTAACATTAAAGGTTTTCACAGCTTTATCAGCAGAAACAATTTCAACCACTTGGGCTGGTGTGGATTTTTCAAAGGATGGGCGTAAATCTTTAAAGTAACCTAAGACCGCTACCACTAAAATTGCACCAAAGAAGATCCACATCGCATTCCAGCTAGATTGTGGTAATTTTTTGTCCAACAATGATGTGCTATCACCATAAACATACTTTTTGAATTCGGGATCTTTTAATTTCTCTTGGAATTCTGGGTCTTTATCTAAATCTTTACCACGGAACCAGCTGAAAATACCGATAGCTAATACACCGAAAAGGGTTGAAGGTACAGTAATTTTTAATAAATCTAAATAGCCATCAAAACCTGCTAATGGGGTTTTAGCATTCACTAAGAATGTGGTTAAAGTCACTACTGCCACAGAAACTGGTGACGCGATGATACCCATTTGAGAAGCAATTGAACTTGCTGCCATTGGACGTTCAGGACGAATACCATTTTTGATTGCGATATCATAGATGATTGGTAACATGGTATAAACCACGTGTCCTGTACCACATAAAATAGTTAAGAAACAAGTGACGAATGGTGCCAAAATACTGACATATTTCGGGTTACGACGAAGCATTTTCTCCGCGATTTGTAACATGACATCTAAACCACCACTGGCTTGTAATGTTGCTGATGTCACCACCACCGCAAGGATAGTTAGCATTACATCGATAGCTGGCTTACCTGGTTCAATACCAAAGCCGAAAACAAGAACAATTAAGCCTACCCC
>CAKVVS010000013.1:0-13598 GCA_934834395.1 Parahaemophilus parainfluenzae
CCATTTAGTTATGTGGGTTTAGCGATTGCTTCTGCGATGTCAGCAACCTTAAATGCTTATTTACTTTATCGTGGTTTAGCGAAAGCAGATGTGTATCATTTTTCACGTAAAAGTGCGGTCTTTTTTCTGAAAGTTTTAGGGGCAGCCTTAGCTATGGGCGGCTTGCTTTGGTATAACTGCCCACCGATTCAAGAATGGGCAGCCATGACATTTTTAATGCGTGTCTATTGGCTAGCTTGGTTAATCGGACTGGCTGCGGTCGTTTATTTAGGTGTATTGGTACTATTGGGTGTTCGTAAACACCATTTACTGACAAAACATTAAGTTACCGCTATAATGCACCGATTATTTTTTGTTTTTTTGGATAAGATGTAATGCAATTAATTCGTGGGCTTCATAATTCACAGCCATATTTGTCAGGGTGCGCATTAACCATTGGCAATTTTGATGGGGTGCATTTGGGGCATCAGGCGATTTTGCGTCATCTTCGTCAGAAAGCGAATGCGCTAAATTTACCCATGGCGGTGATGCTTTTCGAACCACAGCCGCGCGAATATTTTATGGGCGATAAAGCGCCCGCGCGTTTAATGCGATTAAGAGATAAATTACATTATTTAGCTCAGGCGGGTGTGGATGTGGTGATCGTCGCGAAATTTGACCGCACTTTTGCTGATCTTCCTGCAGAACAATTTATTGAAGATTGGCTTGTTCGCAAATTAAATGTGAAATTTCTCAGTATTGGCGATGATTTCAAATTTGGTGCGAAACGTTTAGGCAATTTTGCGATGTTGCAACAAGCCGGAAAGCAGTTTGGTTTTGAAGTTGAAGACAGCCGAACCTTCTGTTTAGACGAGTTACGTATCAGTAGCACGGCTATCCGTGAAGCTCTGGCTAAAGATGATTTACAGCATGCGCAAAATTTACTCGGTAAACCTTATCGTATTTTTGGTCGAGTGATCCACGGCAATAAATTAGGCCGCACCATTGGTTTTCCTACCGCGAATGTTCGCTTACATCGTCAAGTGAATCCTGTAAAAGGGGTTTATGCGGTGAAAGTGCGGTTAAAATCGGGTGAGATTTTTGACGGCGTCGCCAACATGGGAAAACGCCCAACCATTAACGGTACGATACAATTATTAGAAGTCCATTTATTTGATTTTTCTCAGAATATTTATGGACAAATGGTAGAGGTGGAATTCTGCCATAAGATTCGGGATGAGATAAAGTTTCCGTCTTTTGAGGCGTTGAAGGCTCAAATTGAACAAGATGTAAAAACAGCAAAAGCATTTTTTGCAAAATAGAATTATATTGAAATATAAAATTGGAAAATAACATGACAGTTGATTACAAAAACACGTTAAATTTACCTGAAACAGGTTTCCCTATGCGTGGCGATTTAGCCAAACGCGAACCTGTAATGTTAAAAAATTGGTATGACAAACAGTTGTATCAAAAAATCCGCCAAGCGACGAAAGGTAAAAAATCCTTTATTTTGCACGATGGCCCTCCGTATGCGAACGGCAATATTCATATTGGTCACGCCGTTAATAAAATTCTGAAAGATATTATTGTTAAATCCAAAACCGCATTAGGTTTTGACTCGCCTTATATCCCAGGTTGGGACTGTCATGGCTTGCCAATTGAATTAAAAGTAGAAGGTTTAGTGGGCAAACCAAACGAGAAAGTGACTGCCGCTGAATTCCGCCAAAAATGCCGAGAATATGCGGCAGAGCAAGTAGAAGGGCAGAAAAAAGATTTTATCCGTTTAGGTGTATTGGGCGATTGGGATAATCCTTATTTAACGATGAACTTCGACACCGAAGCAAACATCATCCGTACACTCGGTAAAGTGATTGCGAATGGCCACTTATACAAAGGTTCAAAACCGGTGCACTGGTGTTTGGATTGCGGTTCTTCTTTAGCAGAAGCAGAAGTGGAATATGAAGACAAAGTTTCTCCATCTATCTATGTGCGTTTTCCTGCAGTAAGTGCGGTTGAAATTGAAGAGAAATTTAACGCAGTAGGCAAAGGCCATGGCAAATTATCTGCAGTGATTTGGACAACCACACCTTGGACAATGCCATCTAACCGTGCGATTGCGGTAAATGCAGACTTAGAATACAACTTAGTACAACTTGGCGATGAGCGTGTGGTTTTAGCTGCTGAATTAGTTGAATCCGTAGCGAAAGCCGTGGGCGTAGAACAAGTTGAAGTTTTAGGTTCAGTAAAAGGTCAGGCGCTTGAGTTAGTACGCTTTAACCATCCGTTCTATGATTTCACTGTACCAGTGATTTTAGGTGATCACGTGACCACTGATGGCGGTACAGGTTTAGTACACACTGCACCGGATCATGGTTTGGACGACTTTATTGTAGGACAAAAATATAATTTACCAATGGCAGGTCTTGTATCGAATGACGGTAAATTTATTTCAACCACTGAATTCTTTGCAGGCAAAGGTGTGTTTGAAGCGAACCCATTGGTTGTTGAAAAATTGCAAGAAGTGGGTAACTTATTAAAAGTTGAGAAAATCAAACACAGCTATCCACACTGCTGGCGTCACAAAACCCCGATTATTTTCCGTGCGACTCCGCAATGGTTTATCGGCATGGAAACACAGGGTTTACGCCCACAAGCGCTTGGTGAAATCAAACAAGTGCGTTGGATTCCGGATTGGGGTCAAGCGCGTATCGAGAAAATGGTTGAAAACCGCCCTGACTGGTGTATTTCTCGTCAACGTACTTGGGGCGTGCCGATGACTTTGTTCGTACACAAAGAAACCGAAGAGCTTCACCCTCGCACCTTAGAATTGCTTGAGGAAGTGGCTAAACGCGTGGAAAAAGCCGGTATTCAGGCATGGTGGGATTTAGACGAAAAAGAATTATTAGGCGCAGATGCAGAAACCTATCGCAAAGTGCCAGATACCCTTGACGTATGGTTTGACTCCGGATCCACTTATTCTTCTGTTGTAGCGAACCGTCCGGAATTTAACGGTCAAGATATCGATATGTATTTGGAGGGTTCTGACCAACACCGTGGTTGGTTTATGTCTTCTTTAATGCTTTCTACCGCAACAGACAGCAAAGCGCCATATAAACAAGTATTAACCCATGGTTTCACCGTGGATGGTCAAGGCCGTAAAATGTCAAAATCTATCGGCAACATCGTGACGCCACAAGAAGTGATGGATAAATTCGGTGGTGACATTTTACGTTTATGGGTTGCCTCTACCGACTATACCGGTGAAATGACCGTTTCTGATGAGATCTTAAAACGTGCCGCGGATAGCTATCGTCGTATTCGTAACACCGCACGTTTCTTATTAGCGAACTTAAACGGTTTTGATCCGCAACGTGATGCGGTTAAACCGGAAGACATGATTAGCTTAGATCGTTGGGCGGTAGCTTGTGCGTTAGATGCTCAAAAAGAAATTAAAGACGCGTACGATAACTATCAATTCCACACAGTGGTACAACGTTTAATGCGTTTCTGTTCTGTGGAAATGGGCTCGTTCTACCTTGATATTATCAAAGACCGTCAATACACCACTAAAGCAGACAGCCTTGCGCGTCGTAGCTGCCAAACCGCGTTATGGCACATTGCAGAAGCATTGGTTCGTTGGATGGCACCAATCTTGTCATTCACTGCAGATGAAATTTGGGGCTACTTGCCACAAACGGCGACGCCACGTGCTGAATTTGTCTTTACTGAAGAATTCTACGAAGGCTTATTTGGTTTAGGCGAGAATGAGAAATTAGATGATGCTTACTGGCAACAACTGATTAAAGTTCGTTCTGAAGTGAACCGTGTATTAGAAATCGCTCGTAACGACAAAGTGATCGGTGGTGGTTTAGAAGCAGAAGTAACGGTTTATGCTAACGATGAATATCGTGCATTGTTAGAGCAATTAGGCAATGAATTACGTTTCGTGTTAATTACCTCAAAAGCAAAAGTGAAAGCATTAGCAGACAAACCTGCGGATTTGGCTGCGGGTGAGTTAGAGGGAATTGCAGTAAGTGTTGCACGTTCTAACGGTGAAAAATGTCCACGTTGCTGGCATTATTCTGACAAAATCGGTGTGAACCCTGAACATCCTACACTTTGTCCACGTTGTGTGGAAAACGTAGCGGGTAACGGCGAAGTACGTCAGTTCGCGTAAGCTTAACATCATAAAGAAAAAGTGCGGTCAAAATTGACCGCACTTTTTTTATGCTGAATTGCACAGAAATAAAAAAGGCTGAAGTGAATCAGCCTTAAAGATTTTATTGGTTAAAGGTATTACACACAGAAGGGTTGGCGCTTTGTAAGCCTTTTCTAAACCATTCTAGACGCTGTGCAGATGTACCGTGAGTGAAACTATCCGGTACCACATAACCTTGGCTGCGTTTTTGTAAACGGTCATCGCCCACAGCTTCTGCTGCATTAAACGCTTTTTCTTCATCACCGCGTTCAAATAAACCACTTTTTACCGCTTGGCTCGCCCAAACACCAGCGAAGCAGTCAGCTTGAAGTTCTAATTGAACGGAAAGTTGATTTGCTGTTTTACGATCGCTGCTTTGTTGTGCGCGATTCACTTGCGGCAGAATGCCGAGCATATTTTGTACGTGGTGGCCGACTTCGTGTGCAATCACATAAGCAAAGGCTGAATCACCTGCTGCACCCAGTTTATTTTTCATTTCATTATAGAATGATAAATCAAGGTAAACTTTGCGATCGCTCGGGCAGTAGAATGGACCCATTGCAGATTGACCGGTACCGCAAGCGGTTGGCGTTACGCCATTGTAAAGTACCATGGTTGGCTCGCTATAGGTTTTGCCCATTTGTCTGAAATATTGTCCCCAAACGGTTTCAGTATCTGCTAATACAACTTTAGAAAGACTCGCAAGCTGCTGTTCTTCTTGAGTTTCTAACTGTTGAGAGCTTTGTCCTGAAAAATCAGGCGTACCCACTAAGCCTGAAAGATCCACACCATAATAAGCGCCGACTAAAAGAATGATAATACCGAGCACACCGGTGCCTTTTCCGCCACCGAAGTTACCGCCGCCAGAGCCACGTCTATCTTCAATATTTGAGCTTTCTCTACGACCTTCCCAACGCATAATTTGTCCTTTTTCAGTGAGTAAATTAAAAATCGGCGTATTCTATCAAAGTGCGGTCAATTTTAGATCAGTTTTCTTGAAATATTTACATAGCTTTACACTCTGATTTATAGACTTCTTAAGGGAATTTCAGTATCGTAATAATCCCTTAAACAAACATACAAAAGGAACTTTAAAATGGGTTTATTTGATTTTGTCAGTGACATTGGTAAGAAAGTTTTCTCTAAAGAAGAAGATGCATCTAAAGCAGTGACTCAACACATCGCTGAAGATAATCCAGGTGTGGAAAACTTATCTGTTACTGTTGAAAATGGTGTAGCAAATATCCAAGGTGTGGCGGCAAACGCGGCGGCATTAGAAAAAGCAGTATTAATGGCGGGTAACATTCAAGGCATCCATTCAGTAACCAGCGATGCAAGCATCAATGGCGGTGAAACCTTAGGCAGTGATGAAACATTCTATGTAATCCAAAAAGGTGACACCTTGTGGAAAATCGCTGAGAAAGCTTACGGAAATGGCGCGAAATACACCGCTATCGTTGAAGCGAACAAAGAAGTGATTAAAGACGCGGATAAGATTTTCCCAGGTCAAAAAATTCGTTTACCGAAAGGTTTATAATTCGATAAAAAGTGCGGTTATTTTTGACCGCACTTTTTTCTTTATCTAAAATTGTTGATAAATTGTGCAATTTTAGCTGGTTTTCCAGTGAATTTTCCGGTTTCTATCGACTGTTTGATTTTCTTTCGCTATAATTTGGCGGTTTTTTACTTTTACAAACAATAACGTGTTCGGTGTGGTTTTTACCGAGTGCAACATTAATTGAGGTTACAAATGTCATTAAATATTGAAACAACTCAAGGTTTAGAGCGTCGTGTGACGATCACCGTTCCAGCTGAAGCTGTAGAAAAAGCAACTCGTGAAGAATTCAAACGTGCAGCAAAAAATGTACGTGTTGATGGTTTCCGTAAAGGTCACGTGCCAGCTCACATCATTGAACAACGTTTTGGCGCATCAATCCGTCAAGATGTATTAAACGATTTATTACCACGTCATTTCTTTGACGCAGTAATCGCTGAGAAAATCAATATCGCAGGTCGTCCAACTTTCGCTATCGAAACGTTCGAACCAGGTAAAGATTTATCATTCACAGCAACTTTTGAAGTATACCCAGAAGTTGAATTAAAAGGCTTAGAAAATATCAAAGTTGAGAAACCAACTGTTGAAATCACTGAAGCTGATATCGATAAAATGATTGAGGTATTACGTAAACAACAAGCCACTTGGGTTGAAAGCAAAGCCGCAGCGAAAGCAGATTCTCGCGTAACAATCGACTTCGTTGGTTATGTTGATGGCGAAGAGTTCGAAGGTGGTAAAGCAACTGATTTCGTTCTATTCATGGGCCAAGGTCGTATGATCCCTGGTTTTGAAGAGGGCATCGTAGGTCACAAAGCAGGCGAACAATTCGATATCAATGTGACTTTCCCAGCGGAATACCATTCTGAAAACTTAAAAGGTAAAGATGCAAAATTTGCGATCACCTTGAAAAAAGTAGAAGAAATGGAATTACCAGAATTAACAGATGAATTCGTTGCTAAATTTGGTCCAAACACCAAAACTGTGGCAGATTTACGTGCAGAAATCCGTAAAAACATGGAACGTGAATTGAAAAACGCATTAGTTTCTCGCGTTAAACAACAAGTCATCAACGGTTTAATCGAACAAAACCCAATTGATGTTCCAGCTTCTGCAGTAGAAGAAGAAATCAATGTGTTACGTAACCAAGCAGCACAACGCTTCGGTGGCAATGCACAACAAGCTGCACAATTACCACGTGAATTATTTGAAGCTGATGCAAAACGTCGTGTTCAAGTCGGTTTATTATTCTCTGAAGTGATCAAATCAAACGAATTGAAAGCGGATGAAGAACGTGCGAAAGCAATGATCGCGGATATCGCTTCTGCTTACGAACAACCAGCTGAAGTAGTTGAATATTACAGCAAAAATGAAGAGTTAATGAACAACATTCGCAACGTAGTATTAGAAGAACAAGCAGTTGATGCCGTTCTTGCTAAAGCTCAAGTGACTGAAAAAGCGTCTTCATTTGATGAGATCATGAATCCACAAGCATAATAATTGATAGAACGTGAATTAAATTCACAAGCATATCATCGAAAAGTGCGGTTGTTTTTTTCAATGAAAAGCGACCGCATTTTTGTTTTTACTGATTTTCGGGTAGAATATTGCCCGATTTTTTAGCACATATTTAGGGGCAAAAATGAGTGTAATTCCTATGGTTGTCGAACAAACCTCTCGTGGTGAACGTTCGTACGACATTTATTCCCGCCTATTAAAAGAGCGCGTGATCTTCTTGAGTGGTGAAGTAGAAGATCGTATGGCAAATTTGATCGTGGCACAGCTACTTTTCTTAGAATCAGAAGATCCGAAAAAAGACATCAATATTTATATTAACTCACCGGGTGGCTCGGTGACTGCGGGTATGGCAATTTACGATACCATGCAATTTATTAAACCGGATGTGCGTACCCTTTGTATTGGTCAAGCTTGCTCAATGGGCGCATTCTTACTTGCGGGTGGTACAGCAGGAAAACGTGCTGCATTACCGAATGCACGTGTAATGATTCACCAACCGTTAGGTGGTTTCCGTGGACAAGCATCAGATATTCAGATCCACGCACAAGAAATTTTAAAAATTAAACAAACCTTAAACGAGCGTCTTGCTTTCCATACTGGTCAAAGCATCGAGCGTATCGAAAAAGACACCGATCGTGACAACTTTATGTCGGCAGAAGAAGCAAAAGCTTACGGCTTAGTGGACGATGTGTTGATTAAACGTTAAGGATTTAACATGACAACAAATGATAACGATCTTCACTGTTCTTTCTGCGGAAGAGAAAAAAGTGAAGTAGGTAAATTAATTGCGGGTACAGATGGTTATATTTGTAACGAGTGTATCGAGCTTTGCCACAGTATGTTAGAAGACAGTGGTGAAATCGAAACGCCTAGCGAACTGACAGTTGAAGAAAAATTACCAACCCCACACGAAATTCGCGCTCACTTAGATGATTATGTAATTGGGCAAGATTATGCGAAAAAAGTCTTGTCAGTGGCGGTTTACAATCACTATAAACGCTTACGCACGAATCACCAAAGCAATGATGTGGAATTAGGTAAAAGTAACATCTTGTTAATTGGTCCAACAGGTAGCGGTAAAACCTTATTAGCACAAACCTTGGCGCGTCGTTTGAATGTGCCTTTTGCTATGGCCGATGCGACGACGTTAACTGAAGCCGGTTATGTGGGCGAAGATGTGGAAAATGTTCTGCAAAAATTATTGCAAAACTGCGATTACGATACAGAAAAAGCAGAGCAGGGCATTATCTATATTGATGAAATTGATAAAATTAGCCGTAAATCAGAAGGCGCATCTATTACTCGAGATGTGTCTGGTGAAGGTGTGCAACAAGCCTTGTTGAAATTAATTGAAGGCACTATTGCGTCTGTACCGCCACAAGGTGGACGTAAACATCCTCAACAAGAAATGTTGAAAGTGGACACCTCAAAAATCCTCTTTATTTGTGGTGGGGCATTTGCTGGCTTAGATAAAATCATCGGTAAGCGTACACAAACTGATACTGGAATTGGTTTTGATGCGAAAGTAGAGAAGGAAGAAGAGAAAGAAAATCTTTCTGAATTATTCCGTCAAGTTGAGCCGGATGATTTAATGAAATTTGGTTTGATTCCAGAATTTATTGGTCGTCTTCCAATGATTGCGCCATTAAGCGAATTAGATGAAGAAGCATTAATTCAGATCCTTACTCAACCGAAAAATGCACTGACCAAACAATATCAAGCATTATTTGGCTTAGAAGATGTAGAGCTTGAATTTACACCAGAAGCATTAAAAGCGATGGCGAAAAAAGCCCTTGAACGTAAAACCGGTGCGCGTGGTTTACGCTCAATCGTTGAGGCTGTATTGTTAGATACGATGTATGATTTACCTTCAATCGAAAACTTGAAAAAAGTGATTGTGGATGAAGAAACGATCGTTGATAACAAACCACCAAAACTCGAATATAAAAATTAACAGAAAGTGCGGTTGTTTTTTCTGACATTTTTCATAGGCAATTCCGAAAGAAAATGCTACAATCGCACGTTCTGAAATTAATCTAAAAATTATTTATCCCTTATTTTATACGGATTCAATTATGGCAACTGAAATTGTTGAGAAAAAGAAACACGACCAAGAACAAGTCGTAGAAGGAAAATCAAAAGGCTTAAACACGCTTCTTTGGATTCTTTCTGTGGCATTTTTTACCGCCGCAGCAATTGGTAACGTTTATTTTAAAGAAGCCTTTTCTTTACCTGTGCGTGTAGTTGGCGTAGTTGTCGCCTTATTAATTGCCTTTGGTTTCGCTGCAATTACCAACCAAGGTACAAAAGCTCGTACATTCTTTAGCGAAGCAAAAGTTGAAGGTCGTAAAGTGGTATGGCCAACTCGTGCAGAAACACGTCAAACAACTTTAATCGTTATTGCGGTAACCGTGCTTACCTCTTTATTCTTCTGGGCAATTGATTCAATTATCATTGCATTGATTAACTTCTTAACTGATTTGAGATTCTAAAATGAGCGAAACTGAAAACGTATCCAAAAAACGTTGGTATGTATTGCAAGCATTCTCAGGCTTTGAGAGTCGTGTTGCAATCACATTGCGTGAATATATCAAACAACAACAAATGGAAGATCAGTTTGGCGAAGTGTTAGTGCCGACTGAAGAAGTCGTTGAAAACGTAGCAGGTAAACGTCGTAAAAGTGAACGTAAATTCTTCCCTGGCTATGTATTAGTTGAAATGGCAATGAATGATGACACATGGCACTTAGTGAAAAGTGTACCACGTGTAATGGGTTTTATTGGTGGTACACCAGATAAGCCAGCGCCAATTTCTAAACGTGAAGCAGATTTAATTTTAAATCGTTTAGAGCAAAGTGCTGAAAAACCACGTCATCGTAAAGAATATCAACCAGGTGAAGAAGTACGTGTGACAGAAGGTCCATTTGCTGACTTTAATGGTACGGTTGAAGAAGTGGATTACGAAAAAGGCCGCTTAAAAGTGTCTGTATCTATCTTCGGTCGTGCAACACCAGTTGAGCTTGAATTTGGTCAAGTGGAAAAAACACGTTAATTTCCCTTTTCCAAAATAAGAGATTTAATGACCGCACTTAAGCAATAAAGTGCGGTTGTTTTTCGAGTAGTTTTTCTACTTGAAATTTCGAGGCTGATTAATTAAAATACAGCCCTTCATTAACAGGGGAGCCGATTTCGGCGTTATCACCCATTTAGAGGAAACTAAAAAATGGCAAAAAAAGTCCAAGCATACGTTAAGTTGCAAGTTGCAGCTGGTATGGCAAACCCATCACCACCAGTTGGTCCTGCATTAGGTCAACAAGGTGTGAACATCATGGAATTCTGTAAAGCATTCAACGCTCGTACTGAGAGCATTGAAAAAGGTTTACCAATTCCAGTTGTTATCACTGTATATGCAGACCGTTCATTCACTTTCATTACTAAAACCCCACCAGCAGCAGTATTATTGAAAAAAGCTGCAGGTATTAAATCTGGTTCTGGTAAACCGAACAAAGATAAAGTGGGTAAAGTAACTTTAGATCAAGTTCGTCAAATCGCTGAAACTAAAGCAGCAGATATGACTGGCGCGACTATCGAAACTAAAATGAAATCAATTGCTGGTACTGCTCGCTCAATGGGCTTAGTGGTGGAGGAATAATACGATGGCTAAATTGACTAAAAAAATGAAAGCAATCAAAGCTGGCGTAGATTCTACTAAAGCATACGAAATCAACGAAGCAATCGCGTTATTAAAACAATTCGCAACTGCTAAATTCGTTGAAAGTGTTGACGTTGCAGTAAACTTAGGTATCGATCCTCGTAAATCAGACCAAAACGTTCGTGGTGCAACTGTATTACCACACGGTACTGGTCGTGAAGTACGCGTAGCTGTGTTCACCCAAGGTGCTAACGCAGATGCAGCTAAAGAAGCTGGCGCTGATTTAGTAGGTATGGAAGATTTAGCAGAGCAAATCAAAAAAGGCGAAATGAATTTTGACGTTGTTATCGCTTCTCCTGATGCAATGCGTGTTGTTGGTCAATTAGGTCAAGTATTAGGCCCACGTGGTTTAATGCCAAACCCTAAAGTTGGTACCGTAACACCAAACGTTGCTGAAGCAGTTAAAAATGCTAAATCTGGTCAGATCCGTTATCGTAACGATAAAAACGGTATCATCCACACAACAATTGGTAAAGCAAACTTCTCTGAAGTTCAATTAAAAGAAAACCTTCAAGCATTATTGGCTGCTTTAAACAAAGCAAAACCAACTACTGCAAAAGGTATCTTTATCAAGAAAGTAAGCATCTCTACAACTATGGGTGCTGGTGTGGCTGTTGATCAAGCTTCACTATAATTAAGCGTTAAAACTTAATTCAAATTAACCGCACTTTGGGTAACTAAAGTGCGGTTATTTTTTTGCATTCTTTTCACCAAGTGAAATGTTGAGAATATAAAAAGAGCGGTCAAATTTCATTATATTTTGAATTTGACCGCTCTTTTTTATGAGAGATTACTTCGCTAAAGCGAAAATGGCTTCAATAGCTTCTTTGGTATACGTTTTTTCCACTTTCGCTCTGATAGCGGTTTGAACCGCATTATCGACAATTTCAGATACGGTTTTATCATCAATGCCAAGTTGTTCAAGAGTCGTTGGTGTGCTGATTTTATCAAACCAAGCTTTTAAGGCTAGGATACCGTCTTCAGCCTTGTCTAAGCCAAATATTTCTTTAGCAAAGCGTTTGAATTGAGCAGGTCTTTGAGATTGATACCATTGCATCCACGCAGGCATAATGACGGACAGCCCTGCACCATGTGGCACATCTGAAATCGCACTCATGGAATGCTCAATCATATGATTTGGGAAACCGTAAGGTGAGATACCTAAATGCGTTAAACCGTTCAACGCAAGTGTAGCCACCCAGGCAAACTCACCACGCGCATTGAGATCTTGTGGATCATTGAGCAGGATTTCAGTCGTACGGATAACAGTCTTAATATTGCTTTCTACTAAGAAATCAATAATTTCAGGGCGATATTCCGCCGTGAAATAGGCTTCAATCGAATGAGCAATAATATCTGCAGCAGAATACACTAAATAATCACGGCTGACAGTCGCTTGTAATTTCGGATTAATGACTGATACTTTTGGGAATAAATGATTGTTGTGAATCGAATATTTTTGCTGTGTTTCTTCATTGGTAATGACTGAGCCCCAGTTCATTTCGCTGCCTGTTGCCGCAAGGGTGATCACATCGAAAATCATCAATGCTTTTTGCACAGGTGTGCCTTTAAAGAAGTCCCAAGTATCACCGTCATAGCACGCACCTGCCGCGATCGCTTTCGCACTATCAAGGCAAGAACCACCACCGATACTCAACACACTATCTGCACCAAAGGCTTTCGCCATTGCAACGGCTTCACGAACTTTGCTGATTGTTGGGTTGCTTTTTACGCCGCCACATTCAATGTATTCAATGCCATGCTCACGTAAGCTTTTCGCCACATCTTCAAATAAACCAGATTGTTTGATACGCTCACTGCCATAGATAATTAAGGCCTTTTTTGCACCGTATTCATGCATATATTTACCCATCTCTTTTTCTTTATCGAGACCAAATTCAATGCGAGTAGGGTTTTGAAAACTAAATGGATACATATTTATCTCCTTATTATCTGTTAAGTGCGGTCAGTTTTTGCGTTGTTTTTATTCCACAAAGTAATGCGGAATGAAGTGGCTATCATTGCCGGTAACTGGGGTAAAATCTTCTCTTAATCCAATTCCACAAGCCACATCACCCACTACCCAAGAACCAATCATAGGATACATACCATCAAAATTTGGCAGTTCAAATTTTTGTTGATAGATGTAACCTGCTTGATCGTAAAAGGCAGAATGTTCGCTACCTTTGGCAGCAAATTCTAGACCATTACGTTTTTCATAGTAAGAAACATTGGCGCCCTCACGACCTAACGTCGGTTTTTTTACCCATATTGATTGACGATCGGTAATATCATGTTTACTAAAGTAAGCGGGTAGTAATAAAGGGTGGTTTGGATGTTTTTGCCACAATTTCGCTAATAGCACTTTATTGCTTAATAGTAATTTCCACGCTGGTTCAATAAAAGTGGTGGATGAATTAAGCATGTGTGGCGCATATTCTGTGGTGGTCATCCATTCGAGCGGATAGAGCTTAAATAAACAATCAATAGGTTGATTATTCAGATCGAGGAATTGCTGACTGTCTTTATCGTAGCCAACATCTTCAATGGCAAGCTGATGGATATGCCAACCCGCGTTGTAAGCCACATCCGCCAGGTAATCAATATTGCCCCAATCCTCACGGCCCGCTTCTTGCA
>CAKVVS010000014.1:0-12974 GCA_934834395.1 Parahaemophilus parainfluenzae
CCTTAATTGACCAATACACCCATTGGCAAAAACCGCATCTTGCTGATGAAATGAAAAATCTGTTGATTTGGGCGGCACGCTTATTGGAAGTCGGTATTGTGATTAATCATCGCAATGTACAAAAACATTCCGCTTATATTCTGCAGAATATGGAATTACCGGGCTTTGATCGCGAACAACAACGCTTATTGGTGAATTTAGTTCGTTATCACACGGGTGCATTTAAAAAGAATGATTTACCGATTTTTGCTCGTTATGCGGATGAAGATGTCCTTGTTTTACTGCTTCTTTTACGCATTTCGGTGATTTTAAATAAATCTCGCCAGGCGACAGATAGCACTGACAAAATTAATCTCAGAATTGACCGCTCTTTACAAACTTGGGAACTGACTTTTGAGAAACATTATTTGGATAACAATCCGTTAGTGTGGAATGAATTGCGCTTAGAAAGCAATTTACTCAAAGATTTAGAACTCAGTTTGATTTTTAACTGATAAAATAGGGGCTTTCATGCCCTTATTTTTTATCTTGCTCCAATAGCAAGCTATAAATATTGGCGAGATAATAGCTCTGTTCGGCTTCGGGAATATCTTGCGGAATAAAAGAAAGCAAATCGTGGTGAATTTCCAAAACATCAGGGAAAATGACCGCACTTTGCATTTCATCATAAAAAGGTTGATGAAGTGGGGAAACACAACCGCCTCGTTTTAAGCGGGCAAGGCTGTTGGCAATATGCAATAAGAGTGTGATGACAGTCGGAATGGACACATCAATGCGCCAATGATGCTCTAGGCGACTTTGCAAAGTCAGAATAATATCAATAACGTCCTGATCAATCTGACCGCGAATTTTCCAACGGGTTAATTGTTTGAGTAACGACATAACATTCCTTTTTGAGATAGGGTAACTTTACCGCTATTTCATAAAATTACCAGTGCACAGATCACAAAATTGAAACAAAGTGAAAAAATTTACGAACTAGGAAAGCAATAAATGATAGATAACAGACTTTTTGAAAAATATGATGGCTTGATTTTTGATATGGATGGCACCTTAATCGACACCATGCCAGTGCATGCACGCGCATGGAACCTAGTAGGGGAACAATTTGGTTATCGTTTTAACAGCCAAATTATGTATGATTTAGGTGGCGCAACCGTGAGCACAATCGCCTCAGCCATTATGCAAGATGCCGGTATGCCACAAGAACGTTTAAATGAAGTGATACAAGCGAAACGCAAACTTTCCTATGAATTGATTCCAACAGAATCAAAATTACTCCCAACCTTTGAAGTTGTGCGTCATTACTATCAACAAAAGCCAATTGCGCTCGGTTCAGGTTCAAACCGCCAAATGATTGATATGTTGATGCAAAAATTAGACATCAAACATTACTTTAACGCCATTGTCAGCGCTGATGATGTGAAAGAACATAAACCGCATCCAGAAACCTTTTTACGCTGTGCAGAACTGGCAAAAGCTGAACCGTCACGCTGCATCGTCTTTGAAGATGCCGATCTCGGCGTAAAAGCGGGATTAAGTGCGGGGATGGATGTGTTTGATGTCAGAACGCACGAGATTATTAGAGCCTAATGTGGGACATTTTCTCTTTCAGCTTTTTAGCTGATTTTTGGCAAACCCATGGCTTGTGGCTGATGTTTTTCAGCGCTTTCTTAAGTGCCACCATCTTACCGGGTAATTCAGAAATTGTGTTTGTCTCCCTGGCTGCGCCAAAAGTATTGGTCGGGTCATTATTAAGTGCGGATATTTTCTGGCTTGTTTTTCTTGCAACTGCAGGCAATACGCTAGGCAGTCTCACTACCTATTGGATTGGTCGATGGTTTCCGAAAATTGACAGCAAAAATGACCGCACTTTATGGGCGATAAACAAAATACAACGCTATGGCGCCATCACTTTATTATTGAGTTGGTTGCCTATTATCGGGGATGTGTTTTGTGCGGTAGCCGGTTGGCTTCGATTGAATTGGCTAAGTTGTTTGATTTTTATGACGATTGGAAAAGGACTGCGTTATATTGCCTTGCTCTTGTTCAGTTTACCTTTCGTGTCATAGCCGAGAATAGCCTTTGTGCATAATGTGGTTGTGGGCTAGAATAAAGACGAATTAATATTCAATAGATAAAAAAACGCCCCTTATCGAGTAAGGGGCAAATAACCTAAGGAACCAATTTTATTAAAACAACTGCAAGTTGCTTGTTCTATAAGACCGACGCTAAAAAGAAAAGTTCAAAGAAATTGTAAAAAAATGTAAAAAAATTTACAAAAACTTGCAATTAATTTACAAATCACTGATTTTCAAGGAAATAAATATGCCATTACTCGACAGTTTTAAAGTGGATCACACCCGTATGAACGCACCTGCCGTGCGCGTTGCCAAAACGATGCGTACCCCAAAGGGCGATGACATCACTGTTTTTGATCTTCGTTTTTGCATTCCAAACAAAGAAATTCTCCCACCAAAAGGGATTCACACCCTTGAGCATTTATTTGCGGGCTTCATGCGTGACCATTTAAACAATGACAATGTAGAAATCATCGATATTTCCCCAATGGGCTGTCGCACAGGTTTTTACATGTCATTAATCGGCACACCAAACGAGCAACAAGTGGCTGATGCATGGTTAGCTTCCATGAAAGATATCTTAACCGTGCAAGATCAAAACCAAATTCCTGAATTAAACGAATACCAATGTGGAACTTACACCGAGCATTCTTTAGAAGAAGCACATGATATTGCTAAAAATGTGATTGCTCGCGGTGTGGGAATTAATAAAAATGACGATTTAGCGCTTGATGAATCTTTCTTAAAATAAGGACACAACATGACAACCTTAGGTACAGCATTAACCCCGAATGCTATTAAAGTGATGATGCTTGGCTCTGGTGAACTGGGCAAAGAGGTGGTGATTGAATTACAACGTTTAGGCGTGGAAGTCATTGCCGTCGATCGTTATGAAAACGCCCCAGCACAACAAGTGGCACATCGTGCTTATACGATTTCCATGCTAGATGGAGCAGCACTCAAAGCCTTAGTGGAAAAAGAGCGCCCAGATTACATCGTGCCGGAAGTGGAAGCCATCGCGACAGATACGCTGATTGAATTAGAAAAAGCAGGTTTTAATGTTGTGCCTACCGCCAAAGCCACCAAGCTTACAATGAATCGTGAAGGCATTCGTCGTTTGGCTGCCGAAGAGCTTGGTTTGCCAACCTCACCTTATCAATTTGTCGATAACTTTGCTGACTTCCAAAGTGCGGTTGAAAAAATCGGTATTCCTTGCGTGGTAAAACCGATTATGTCTTCTTCTGGTCATGGTCAAAGTATTTTAAAATCCAAAGACGATTTACAAAAAGCCTGGGATTACGCTCAACAAGGTGGTCGCGCAGGTGCAGGACGCGTGATTGTAGAAGGGTTTGTTAAATTCGATTATGAAATCACCTTACTCACCGTTCGCCACATTAATGGCACCAGCTTCTTAGCGCCAATCGGCCATCGTCAAGAAGATGGCGACTATCGCGAATCTTGGCAACCACAAACCATGTCTGATGCAGCCTTGAAAAAAGCACAAGAGGTCGCAGAGAAAATCACCACCGCATTAGGTGGTCGTGGTATTTTCGGGGTGGAAATGTTTGTGTGTGGTGATGAGGTTATCTTCAATGAAGTTTCCCCGCGCCCACACGATACCGGCATGGTGACATTGATTTCTCAAGAGTTGTCTGAGTTCGCCTTACACGCCCGTGCTATTTTAGGCTTACCGATTCCAGAAATCACCTTAATTAGCCCATCGGCTTCCAAAGCCATTGTGGTGGAAGGTCAATCGAAAAACGTGCAATTTGGCAATATCGCTGAAGTGTTGGCTGAACCCCACACCAATATTCGCATTTTCGGCAAAGGCGAAGTCAATGGCCATCGCCGTTTAGGTGTCTTACTCGCTCGTGATATTTCCGTGGAAAAAGCATTAGAAAAAGTAGAGCGCGCTTACGCGAAGTTGGATGTGAAATTATAAATAAAGTTTACTTAGCATAAGTATCGTTGAAAATACAAAAGTGCGGTCAATTTTGAGAGATTTTAAAACGCTTTGAAAATTGACCGCACTTTATACTTCAGTATTTTAAATTATAGTTTATTTAAATACCAAACAGCCTACAAGCTACTAAAGGAGCTAACAGCAAAAATTAAACACTGACTCTCAGTTTTTAGATATAAGACTTGATAATCACTATTAATAGTGATTATCTAGAAAAATCATATAAGTTAAATGACAATACACCAATAACACACTTCATAGATACACTTCCAAACCTCACAATAAATTTGAACAATATAAATACGAACAGAGAATAACCTATAAATAAATCATTCTTGATATATTTCTAATGTTTTTTATCTTTGGTTCTCTTATGAAATTTTATTGCAAAATCAAGAAAACTAAGAGGTAAATACATAGCCAGTGTCGGACTCAATGCCTCTTTAAATGCATCTGAATTCCAATATACTTCATTAAATTTAAAATATATAAATAGAGAAAAAATTATATCTCTAGATATAAATAATAAATATAAAAAAGAAAATAACACTAGATTGCTAAACCATGAATTTTTCCTAAGCTTATTTAGCATATTTTTCCTCGAGAAATCTGTAGTATTGTTTCAGTTTTTCTGCATCACCTAAATATTCACTTGTAATAGCTGAACCAGTGGGAACAACCATTTTATTTATCGAAGGCGATATATTTACTTTCGACAATCCATTAGATACTGCAGCTGAACCTAAGGTTCCAGTAACAGCACTGATTGCATTCCAACCATAATCCTCTGGTTTTGTTGTGGCCATAACATTAAGCCCTATATTAATTGCGGTTTGTTGGCCTAGAGATTTGTTTCTATTGAACAATGTAGATAATTCTGCTTTTAATAAGTCATCCCCACTAAATTCTTTCTTTGATGACAGTTGATATCCTGTATTTATAACTCCAGAAACAACTAATTCAGAAAGTAAAGGATATTTCTCTGCAACCATGCCTACTCTAGGCAATACTTTTGAGGTGCCTTGAACAATTAATCCTTCAGCTGAAGATATTGCTTGCGCTCCCCTCAGGGCAAAAGGAGCAATGAAAGCTTCAGGGTATACCGATTCGAGAGGAATTTCTCGGTTAAAGTATTTATAACCACCTGTGAGATCAGTAAGATCAACCAAATTCTTGTACTTTGAAAGCCCTTCTCCAAACTCATACGCATTGCTTTTTTCCATTCTAACTGCTAATGTTGATTCATCCACTGCATCAATAAATTCTTTCCGTAAATTCTCATCAGATTTTAATTTTTTTAAAACTTTAGGATTCTTAGCCATGTCATTTAAATTATTAAGTGACTCATCACCTAAAAGTGCAACACTTGGTTCTTTTTTACTATCGGAATAACCTTGCTCTATACGCTGCCTTAACCATAATTCATTGCGCCCATCAAACATCGGTTTATAAAATTCTTGTACAGCATAGTCAACACCATCTCTAGCTTCTTCAGACATTGTTTGACATTTAGAAGAACTTCCGCCTAATTTACAAGCTGCCACTAAATCAGCATGTTTTTCAGAGTCAAGTTTTGCATATTTTTTATTAATATCCATTTGACACTGTTTATTTCCTTGGCAATTTTGAAGGTCTTTGCGATAATTATCCCAATCATCCTTAGAAAGATAATTATTCTCCACTGCATTCTTAGTTGTAGTTAATCCTACACCAATCCCTTGGCTACTATTTGCTGCCGCTCCACCCACTAAAGCACCGGCGGCTTGACTAACAGAAGATACGACCTCTTTCTCCCCTCGATTAAGTTGGTTCGGCTTTTTACCATAAAGCTCTTTTGCAATTACATCAGCCATCACCTCACCCGCTAAAGCACCGCCAGCTCCCGCTGCAGCATTTTGATTTGCGGAGTAAGCTTCCACCGCGCCCCAAACTGCATGGGCAACCTTATTAGCCATAGGGCTACCCTCAGTGGCTAGCTTAATTTGATGATTTATTTCTGGCGAAATTGCGGAGGTAGCAATACCCGCTGCTGGCAAACCACCCAATGCTGCAGAAATAGCATTCATGGCACCATCAATTTTTCGCTTATATTCTCCTCCAGTTTGCCACTTGTCCGCTTCATTATTAGCCGTTATCAGATTTTGGTTAGCCGTATTTAGTGCGGCTTCATTTTCTTTGCTTGGGTTAGCTTTATACGCACGGTCAGCCGCTTCTTGAGCAGCTTGTGCTTCACGTTGTTTGGCAACCGCTTCTTCACCTAATTTATTTGCAATTGCATTCCCAGCAGCACTCGCAGTTTGAACAAATCCTTTTGTTGCATCCACCTGTATATTAAGTTCTTTTTGTAAAGCATTCTTATCAAAACGATTTTCTAATTTACCACTTTGACTTTCCGCATTATCAGTACTGATATCGGTTTTAATTGCTGCAAGTGTCTCAGTGATGGATTGCCCTGTAAGTGCTTGTTGTGCGTTTTCATTACGAATTTCAATATTTTGAGTATTGATACCGCTTTTAGTCACGCTATTTTGATTATCACTTTCGCGACCATAACCTACACTACCAGAAATACCATTTTTCTCTTGACCAGTCCATCCGCCTTTTGCTGCTCCCTTAGCAGATATACCTATTGAAGAACCTTTATAAGATGAGTGGTTTTCAATATCACTATGGCTTAATGTACCAGTACTAAATTGATTTAATCCTGAGCTTTCAGCTTGTTGAGTTGAAGTAATAAGTGCACCTTTTAAATCTGTATGATTTTTTACATTCACATCATAGCCTTCATCACCTGCATAGATTCCTGCTTGCTCATTCACAGATGCATGATTTGAATTCATTTTAGACTTGCTATAACCACCCTCTGCAGAAAAACCATAACCAACTGTTATCGAACCATTTACGTTCATTTGTTTTCCATCATAGCTTGCTTTATTTTGCAAGCTCTCAATATTGAGGTTTTCAGCACTAAGCTCTACTCGTTTTCCTTGGATCCCTGAACCAATTACATTAGCATCTCCACCTGCCTGAATCACGGTTTTACTTTGAATATCACCTACATGACTTGCTACATATGTAGTTTCATCACCATTACCATAACCTTTACCATAGTTTCCACCTACAGTTAATCCAGCTGAAACACCTTTTCCAATATCAATAGCAACCCCAGCGTTAAATCCACTGGATTTGTTAGTACTACGCTCTTGATGTGTTTGCTCTGCTGCTTTGATATTTACTTGATTATCAGCAATTAAAGTTGTTCCTTGTTTTCCCCATATATCAGATCCAACAACATCAATATTTGATGCTTTACCCGCTCCTGTAGCGATGATATTCACTTTACCGCCAGCATTGACTTGAGACTTAGCAGCAGTATTACCCACAGTATGTGTTCTGGATTCACTTTGTTGTTGACCATAAGTGATTGAAATTTTGAGCCCCGTAGAACCACCAGCGGCTTGCCCAGCACCACTAGCCGCACCAGCTAACTCACCTAGAGCTTGGCCTGCTTGAACCACGTTATATGCGCTATTCGCTGCTGTCATTGCATTTACTCGAGCATGTTTACTTTTCCCTATCATTTCAGCTGATTTAGCGACTCCCTGAATAGCTGAAATCACTGGAGAACTTAAGGAAATAGTAACGCCTTTTTGCTGAAAAGTTTGCTTAGTATTCGTTTCATATTTATTATCTGCTGCTTTAATTTCAGCTTTTTGAGCTAGAATATTTACATCACCTTCTATCGCTTTCACAGTACTCGCTGTTTGTGCGTATGATTGCTCAGCAATCATTGTAGTATTACCCTTGAGGCTACCAACTTGACTACTTTGGGCATAAAGCTTAGTTTGGTCACTTTCCGTGGTTTGTTTTTGGGTACCAAAAGCAACCCCTATACCAGCACCTAGCATCCCTGATTTTTTCTTGCTATAAAAATCATCAGAGTAAACTCGGTTCTCAGCCTCACGAATATCAATATTCTTACCCTTCACCGTCAAGCCATTACCTGCAGCCACATTTGAGCCCTGAATAGTGACATTACCTTTGCTTGAATGAAGATAAATCTTATCTGCATCTAAATTTGAGGCTTCCGCAACATCATAATCGTGTTTATGTCGATAAACTTCTGTCGTTGAGCTTGTTAAACCTCTAGATTTACTTTTGGATGCACTCGACAACTGCTCTTTATAACGTGCTTCTTGAATATTGATATTACCGTCAGAAAGTACATTCATGGTGCCATTACTGGTTACCGAAACACCTCGCATTTCAACCGCACTTTTACCTACAGCATCAAGATTTCCTGTAACATTTAACTGACTGCCAACTTCTTGTTTTTGATCAAGCTTATAGTAATTATCTGCATTTGGTACGTAATGCTCTTTATTTTCAGTTTCTACCGTACCAAAATTCAATGCTTTACCTGCAGAGAAAACCACATTTCCATTCACATCTACATTTGCACCTTTTACAGTAATATTTTCAGTCGCAATAAAGCTAGCACTGCCTTTTTTGTTATCATTGCCAACCTTTACAGATGCTTGTTGTGTTAGTGATTTTTGGTAAAAATCAGGTGTGTTTTCTGTTTCACTCGTGGTACTTTCAATATTAATATGCTTTCCTTGAGCAACTAAATGATCTGTTGCATTTAACTCTCCACCAAGATTATTGAGCATATTTTTAGCTACCAAATAAAGTTCTCGACCCTGTAAGCGACCACCTAAGTTCTCAATATTATTTGCGGCTAAGCCTGTTAGATTACGTCCAGAAATTACGCCACTATTTTGTACATCACCTTTGATATTCATAATGACATCATTGGCAGAAATCACTGCACCTCGACTATCAATATCGGTATTACGTCCAACAACGTAAACCTGTGGCACTAATACTTCTTTCTTAGAACCATCTTTTAAAGTCACTTCACGTTTTACCATCCAAACCATATCAGAAGTTAACTCTTTCATCTGAGAAGATGTCAAAGCAACGCCTGGTACTAAATTCATTTTTTGGGCGTAGTATGCCCCGTTATCCATCAAGGCTTTATATTGGTCATAATCGGAAGAGTAATTTTCTAGAAAACGTCTACCAGTGAGCTGATTAATTTGTTCGTTTACTAAACGTTGTTCATAAAAACCATCGCCCAAACGTTTAAGCATATTTTGTGGATCATTGCGCAACTGTTTGAACATATAATCAGAACTGAGCCATTTAGATTTCTGTGTAAAACGCGGATCTGTTTCAACCAAAAACTGTCCTGATACCTCAGGGTTGATTTTATAAAGGCTTGCCTGTGGCAATGAAATATCTGGTAAATGCGTTTTGATATCAAGGTTATCTTTATTTTTCATCACTCCAGACGTGATTGCTTCTAGATTAACGCGGTGAACATTTAAATCTGTATTTAAAGGTGTTTTCTCCGCTAATGAAATGCCTTGGAAATCTGATTTATCCCCAACAATTATGCCAGTAGACTCCACCGGCTCACCTATTTTTAAAAGTTCCAGCCCAAATTTGAACGGTTCGACAGGTAAGAGGCGGTCAATTTTTTGTTCATCTCCTCCATACACAGCCCAAACTTTTTTACCTCTCGAACCATGATGACGATGTTCTTTTTTAATATCTTTTTTCAAACCGATATCTCGACGATGAATTTCACCATCAACATCAATATTACTCAGTTTTAGTAATCCTTGACTTACTGTACTGACGGGTTCCTTAATCGCCTTATCCGCTAAATATAAGGTGTCACCAATCACAATTCGAGAGTGTTTATTCGTATACTCCCCCCCTTCCAAATGTAAAGATTGCCCGATAAGCAATTTACTGGGATCTTGGTGTTCAATGGTATTAGTATCTGTGGTTCGAATGTAATCTTGTTTCAGCCAATTTCGAGCTGCCACAGCTTTACGTCCATCATTGAAACGAAAATATTGATTGCTATTATGACGACTATTATTAACATGATCTAAATAACCCTCACCTTTTTCTCCTTCATTACTATAATAAGTCGCACTACTATCAAATGGGGAATAAGTAACAAAATGATTTTTAGTATATTTATGTCCTAACCTTAAATGTAAATCGTGGTTTAGCAGACGATTTGTTTTAATCCAACCACTTCCTAAAGCTTCAATGGTCGCACTACCGTTATCAATGCTATTTGCATAACCAGTTGCTTGATTATTTTCATTTAACTGTCCACCAATATAGATATTACCTAAACTCATAATAAGTGAATGGTTACGATTTACTAAATTACCGACACCTAAATCAAGTCTCTCGCGAGCAGCGATAGTCGCTGCTGTTCCGTCAGCATTCTCAAGGTTATTTAAATTGTTTGCTTGAATTGCAAGGTGCCCTCCATAAATACGTGCCGTACCAATGTTATTTACATCATTGACTTTAATCACTGTGGTATCGCCATCAATTAAGCCAAAGTTATTTAGCTTATTAGTTTGAATATGTGTATTTATTGAAGAAATTTCTGCATTAGCATTATTTTGAATAATAGATCCTTCAACTGATGCTGAATTACCTACCACAAGGTTAGAATTATTAACAAAATCACCTTTTGTTTTAAAAGTAAGATTATTACCTACACCAAAGGCTTTATTAAGCGTAAAGCTATCATTTAACTCAATACCCAAATCACCTTTTGTTCTAATCGAACCTTCATCCGCTAATGTTTTGGCTTGTAATGTTGTGCCAATCACCGATTCAATTTTTCCTAGTGCATTATTTACAACCAAGGTTAAATCTGGATTTACAATATCAACTCGACCAGCCGATAAAATCTCACCTTGTTGGTTATCAAGAGATTGATTAACTGTAATATTTGCTGATTTTCCTGCATAAATACCACCAGATTGGTTTTCAATATGCTCTGCATTTATTACTAAATTAGTTGTTTGAATACCTTGAGTAGGGGTATCTTGTTTAGCTTTTGTATTTTTATTATTTACATTTGTAACATTTAACACTAAACGATTTGTTGCACTAACCAAAGAGCCTTTATCACCTTCAGACTGGTTATCCATCTTGGTCAAATTTAATGTTGCATTCACACTTTGAACAATGCCACCTTTGTTATTTAAATTTGTACCAGATAATGTTAAATCCTGAGATGAAATTACACCTTGTGCATTATTTATTGCAGCAGAAGAAATCGCTGCTGTTTTCGCTGAAATATCACCTTGTGTATTATTCAAATTTTGGGTTTGAATCGTTAAATCAGACTCTCCCTGAATCACTCCTTTAAGGTTATTTAAATCATTTGCAAGCAATGTCGCACGAGAAACAGATGAAATAATGCCATCTTGGTTGTGTAAATTTTCTGTCTTTAATGATAGTTCACCTTGGTTATAAACAATACCACGCTGATTATTAAATTGATTAACTGATAAATCTGCGCGATTTCCGACAATTAACTTCCCTTCCTCATTATTAACTTGCTGTGCAGCCAATAAAACCTGTCCACCTAACATTTCACCTTTTTGGTTATTCAAGGTTGAAGTACTAATATCAAGACTATTTTTTCCAAATAAATAACCAGATTGAGACTCTATATGTCCTGCATTTGTGTTAAGTTTCACACCTTGATTTGACCAAATCACACCTTGATTATTTTGAATTAATGGCGTTTGAACAGAAAGCGTACCTTCTGCGACAATTTTTCCTTCAGTATTGTCTAATCCCTTTTGTACATTTAATGCAAAAGCTTCGGCGCCACGTTGAATCCAACTGCCCTGATGATTATTAAGTTGAACACTATCCACCACAAAATGATCAGCATTCAAATGTGCATTTTCAGTTGAAATAAGATTTGGGTTGCTTAATGTTGTTTTTCCTTCGCTATATAGCGTTGTTTTATTCAGATTTAAAGCTGATTGAGCAGATTGGAGAGCAATGCTATCTCCACTTAATTGACTATCAGATAAATCAACCGTTTCCGCTCTCACATTAATCTCACCACTCGCTAGATGTTTTGCTTTGGATGAAATGGTCTTTTCAGCTGAAAGAGTAAGATTTGCACCTTGTGCATGTTGAGTATCTAGAGAACGAATCTCACCTTGCGTAGTATCCTGTACCGTAACGCCAGCAGCAACTAAAGCACCACTTTTTACTTCAATATTTTTCGCCTGATACTGAATATCGCCCTTAGCAACAGTTTCACCGGTTTGAGTAACTTTATCCTTAGCTTGAACAAAGCTCCCCCCTTGATGTGAAACAATTGAACCATGCTGCTCTACTCGAGTTTGTGAGCGCAATGCAACACCACCCAGTTTTGTTTCAATTTTACCTTTATTTTCAATAACCTTTTCTGCATTAAGATCAGCTTGGTGAGTTGCGCTAATCACCCCTTCATTAATAATGCGTCCTTGGCTATCAATTTTCACGTTTCCAGCAGATGCACCAATGTGCCCCGCATTGCGTACACCAAGACCTTGACCGTTATCCACTAAATGGATTTTTTCAGCATACATCCCACCTAATTGGCTCACATCCACACTGTAGCTTTGGTTTTCGCCTTGGGTATCAGAAGTGCGGTCAGTGTTGTCAGTATTTTTATCACCCACGTACACAACTGAATCATTGGTACGGTCAACATTGTTTTTACCCGTGGTAACTTTAATCCCTTTCTTCGACCAAACCCCACCTTTGATTTCGGCTTTCTCCGCGATAATATCGGTGTAATCAGATTGGCTGTTATCCATCCCTTTTTGACCAACAGTCACTTTACCGCCTTTTACGCGATAGCCTTTCAACTCACCATTTTCTACTTCGGCTTTACCTGTTGTCAGCGTGGTGCGTCCAGCATTAATCACACCACAGCCATCACATTGGATACCACTTGGGTTGGCAATCACCACATCCGCTTTTTTACCTGCAACTTCCACATAACCTTTTAAACGGCTTGGATTAGCAGAGTT
>CAKVVS010000015.1:0-12817 GCA_934834395.1 Parahaemophilus parainfluenzae
TTTGTATTCCCTGATATCAACGCGGGTAACATCGGCTATAAAGCGGTTCAACGTTCTGCTGATTTAGTCGCTGTAGGCCCAATGCTTCAAGGTATGCGTAAACCGGTTAATGACTTATCTCGTGGTGCATTAGTAGATGATATCATCTACACCATCGCATTAACTGCAATCCAAGCCACTCAAGCTTAATTAAAGCCATCGTTGTAAAACACTAAAGAAAATAACCGCACTTTTGACGATTCAAAGTGCGGTTATTTTTAGACTTGTTTTTAATGGCTACTCTACGGATTTTAAGTATTCAACCAGCTTCAAGCCAATTTCTCTTCTCCACCCTAAAAGTAAATCAGGCAGTTTTGTCATATCTTCATTTTTTAGCCAAACCCATTTAATGAGATCTTCTAAATTTCGTTTACTGGCCAGAATATCGAGGGTTAATCCTTTTGGGGTCAGTTCATAAGCTTTTTCTTGTAACAATCGAATTGCCTTTTTATAACGAGGATCATCCACAATACGCACTAAACGTTTAGGATAATCATAAGGGGAAATTCGACGACTTTGTGCTAACAATTGAAGCATTTTTTTGCCACGCACACGGACTTCATTTTCAGATAATCCAAGCGCTAGCATTTCTGATGTATTGCGAGGGTTGTTTTTTGCTACTTTCCAAAGGTTATCCGATTTCACCACATAAGAAAGGGCTAAGTTTCGTGCCATTGCGGTTTCTTGTCGCCACTTAGCCAATAGCTGTAAACGCGCTAATTCGAGCGGATTCAATTTCCAAACATTCGGAATATCCAAATAAGCTTTATTTGGATCGCGATCGTCTAATTTACTGGTTTTCGAAATCGCAAGCTGGCAATCATCAATTACCGTTTGAAGCCAAGGTGATTGCGCTAATTCTATTTTCATCTTTTGATAGACAGGCAAGAGATACCATACATCCCCTGCGGCATATTGTAGCTGTACGGGGGAAAGTGGACGTTTTAGCCAGTTTGTACGTGTTGCCCCTTTATCCATTTCAATGCCTAAATAATGTAACACCAATTTGGCCAGGCCCGCTGAATTAGCAAAACCTAAAAAACGCGCCATGATTTGTGTATCCATCATAGGTTGTGGAAGCGCATCAAACTCTTGCAAGAAAACCAATAAATCTTCATTACATGCATGCAAGATTTTTGTCACCTGCTGATCGCGTAATAATTCCACAAAAGGTGAAAAATCAGTAATGGATAAAGGATCGATTAATGAAACACGTTCACCATCATAAAGTTGAATTAATCCTAATTTAGGATAATAGGTCGATACCCGCATAAATTCGGTATCTAAAGCGACCGCACTTTGCTGACGAGCTAACTGACAAACCTGAGCCAGTTCTTCATTATTTTGAATTAACGTAAAGTGCGGTTGATTTTGGCATTCTTTTATCATTGTAATAGGATGTATTTTCAAATAGAGGTACAGACTAAACAGGGATATGAACACATATCCCTGATTTAATTAATGTTGCGCGCGTTTTGCTATTTCTTCATCACGCAGTATGCGTCTTAAAATTTTGCCAACATTACTTTTCGGCAATTCATCGCGAAACTCAATATCTTTCGGGACTTTATAACCTGTGAGATGTTGTCTGCAATGCTGGCGTAATTCATCGCGCGTGAGGCTATCATCTTTCTTCACGACGAAGATTTTGATGGTTTCTCCCGACACTTCATGTGGCACACCAATAGCGACCACTTCAGCGACTTTATAATTTAGCATCACCACATCTTCGATTTCATTTGGATAAACGTTAAAGCCTGAAACTAAGATCATGTCTTTTTTGCGGTCAACAATACGGAGACTATAGCTCTCGTCCATAATGACGATATCACCCGTTGCCATCCAGCCATCTTGAAGCACTTCAGCTGTCGCTTCAGGACTTTGCCAATAACCACGCATGACTTGTTCACCTTTAACCCAAAGCTCTCCAGCTTCACCAAGTTGTGCTTCCGAGCCATCATCTTTGATAATCTTAATATCAGTATTTGGCACTGGTACACCGATTGTACCATTGTGTTTCACCACATTAATCGGACAAGCGGCAATTAGCGGTGAGCATTCTGTCATGCCGTAACCTTCAATAATGTTACAGCCGGTTAAATCATGCCAACGTGTTGCGACTGATTGCTGGATCGCCATACCGCCGCCAACAGAAAGTTTTAATCGTGAAAAATCTACTTCTTTGAAATTTTCATTATTAAGTAGCGCATTAAACAAGGTATTTACCCCTGTAATCGCTTCAAAGCGGTATTTTTTGAGCTCTTTAACAAAGCCATCAATATCACGTGGATTCGTAATTAAAAGCGCACTCACGCCAAGCTCTAAGAAAAGTAAACAGTTTACCGTTAAGGCAAAAACATGATAAAGCGGTAAAGCCAGTACGGCAACGCGTTGCTTAGCATGATCGCCAATAAATGGCTCTGCAATCCACTTCGCTTGGAAAATATTGGTAATAATATTGCCATGTGTCAGCATAGCACCCTTAGCAACACCTGTCGTTCCGCCTGTATATTGTAAGAAGGCTAGATCTTCACGATCTACTTGAGGACGAACATATTGGCGAAATTTACCAATACTCAATACTTCACGGAAAGTGACGGCATTCGGTAATTTATATTTTGGCACTAACTTTTTGACGTATTTCACCACAAAATTGACCAAATTACGCTTACCAAAAGAAAGCTGATCGCCCATTCTTGTCAAAATCACGTGCTTCACGTTAGTGTTAAACACAATTTTTTCTAAGGTTGAAGCAAAGTTTGAAACCACAACAATGGCTGTTGCACCGCTATCTTGTAACTGATGTTCTAATTCACGAGGGGTATAAAGTGGATTCACGTTTACCACAACCAAACCCGCACGTAAGATACCAAAAAGCGCAATAGGATATTGCAATAAATTCGGCATCATCAACGCAACACGCTCACCACGTTCTAACTTCAATTCATTTTGTAAATAAGCGGCAAATGCACGGCTGCGCTCTTCTAATTTACGAAATGTTAAAACCTGCCCCATGTTGATGTAGGCGGGACGGTCTGGGTGCTCACGAATTGCTTTATCTAAAATATCGAGAATCGAATCATACTTGGATGTATCCAGCGTGGTAGGTGAACCTTCTGGATAATTTTGAAACCAAACTTTTTCCATTTTTTATCCTTATTCTTTGGAAAATTTTCTTAATTTTATCATTTAGTTAATAGAGATAATAGCGAATTTCAGGCTCACCATACCAATAATACGGTCGTCTACCGAAAAAGCCCCAATCATCCCACATATCATCTGGATAATAATAACTTTGTGAAAGCTTCCATACACGATAATAATTGGTTTTAATAACCGGATAAATATAGTTGGCTTGATCGACCTTGCCTTGTTCTGTTTTCAGCAAAGTCCCTCCAATTGTAATAAATTGATCTTTTAAGCTTTCAGGCTCTACAAAACCATCAAGATAAGTGATAAAACGTCCATTAGGCTGTTCATCAATCATAGGTTTTGCTGAGGTTGCATAGACTGGATAGCTTAATACTTCAATTTTAGTTTTATTCGGCAAGGCTTGTGCGGTTAATACTTTTCCACCTAAACGAATTGATTTGCACTGACAGCTATAATCACTCGGTTGAATTGAAGATAATGATTTTAAAGTAAACTGCTCTTTTTCCAGCCCTTTCGGCGCATTGACACATCCCACTAAAGTGGCCGAAAGTGCGGTCAAAACTAAGATCGTTTTTTTATTCATCTTCAACTCCTTTTTGAAAATTATTCACGCCCAGGTAATTTTTTCCAAGTTACTTCATTACGCAAATAAACAGGTTCAATTTCTAAGGCAGATATGACTTTATTTTGAGCATAATCTGTTAAAGCAAGCTCAAGCATATATTGTGCAGAAGGTAAAATAATATCACTTCCTTCTAAACCACTGTCTTTAAATTGAGAATACGCAGCCCAACCAGTACCGACTCGATAGGCGGTTAAATCTGAAAACTGTTCAAGCACTTTTTCTGGTTGGCAAACTTGTTCTTCAATGACAGGACTCCATTGGAAAAATTCACCCAATTCTGACCGCACTTTTTCTCGTTTTACTTGAGAAAAATAAACTTCATTCATTCTCGCATCAATGGCAGCTACCACATTTTCAGCTTGATGTAATTCAAATGCAGCCTGAGCCATTGCAGTTAAATTTGATACCGCAATAACAGGTAAATCAGCCCCTAATGCAAGCCCTTGAGCAATCCCTGCACCGACACGAACACCAGTAAAACTACCCGGGCCGCGTCCAAACGCTAACGCATCCACTTGTTTCAAATTGATACCTGAATTAACAAGTAACTCATCAACCATTGGAAGAATACGTTTTGTGTGTGTACGTTGTGCTAATTCATCTAGATGTGTTTTTTCGCCTTTATGCCAAAGTGCAACAGAACAGGCTTCTGTTGAAGTATCAAGTGCTAATAAGGTGATATTTTTCATTATTAATCCATTTTCTCATTTTGTAAGAATTGTACCACTTTGTTGAGATCTCGGGTACGGGTTGAATTAGGTAAACTTTTTAGAAAGGTTTCGCCGTAATTTCGCATCACAAGACGATTATCACAAATAATTACCGCACCACGATCTGTTACATCTCGAATTAGACGTCCTACACCTTGTTTTAGCGTAATAACCGCTTCAGGGATCTGTATATCATTAAACGGATCGCCACCTTGTAATCGGCAATCTTCAATACGTGCTTTTAGTAAAGGTTCATCTGGTGCGGTAAAAGGCAATTTATCAATAATGACTAAGGAAAGTGCGTCACCACGGACATCTACACCTTCCCAAAAGCTAGAGGTGGCAACCAATACACTATGGGTTTCATGAATAAATTGTTCGAGTAATTTAGCTTTAGGCATTTCACCTTGCAATAAGATAGAAAGCTCACTATTTTCTCTAAAATACTCTGCCAAGCCTCTCATCATTAAATAGGAAGTACAAAGCACAAAGCATCGCCCTTTATTCGCTTCAATGATAGGCAACAACATTTCACCAAGAGATTGTAACGTATTATTTTGATTCGTTGTCGGTAAATAACGTGGTACACAAAGTAGCGATTGATTAGGATAATCAAAAGGACTGTGAAGAATTTTTTGTTCTGCTTGCTCAATACCAAGGCGCTGACAGAAATGATTAAAAGTGCCGCCAACTTCAAGCGTCGCTGAGGTGAAAATCCAAGCGGCTTCTTTATTATTTAACTGTTCACCAAATTTATCTGCGACAGTAAGTGGCGTAATATGCAAACCAAATTGTCGCCCCATACTTTCGTACCAATAACAATAGCCTACAATAGCCGTATCACAAAGACGAATTAATTGATTCTTGATACTTTCAGTGCGTTCAAAAATACTATCCAAAGTCTGAGAGCGACCTAATGCAATCTTGATAACTTCAGAAAGAAACTCAAGTTTTTCTTGTAATAATTCAACCGATTTTTTGACCGCACTTTGCTTTTTTATTTTAAAGCAATATGTACCGTAATCTCTTCACGATCGTGATACAAATGCTTCGCCTGAATATCAAATTCCAGTTCTTTTTCTGCCAACATCACCGCAAGATTTTCTAAGCACAACATCACTTCTTGATAGCGTTTTTTCATTGGCAATTTCAAGTTGAAAATGGTTTCTCGGCACCAGCCGTTAATCAACCATTTTCCTATTAAATTCGCAATTCGACTTGGTTGCTCCACCATATCACACACAAGCCAATCAATATGCTTACGTTTTGGTGGTTGGAATTTAAACCCATCTTCCGGACAGTGCTCAATTCTGCCGGTATCATGCAAACTTGCCGCCATTTTGCCGTGATCAACCGCATACACAAATAAACCACGTTTCACTAATTGATAGGTCCAGCCGCCAGGGCAAGCACCGAGATCGACGCCAACCATATTTTCATTCAAGCGTTTACTTTCTTCATTTCGAGGAATAAAGGTTAAAATCGCTTCTTCCAATTTTAAAGTTGAACGGCTTGGTGCATCCGCTGGGAATTTTAAACGTGGGATTCCCATAAAGTGGGTGGAATTATTACCAAGATAGGAATACCCCACATAGCAACAATTCGGCTGAGTGAAAAAACAATGTAAAATCTGACCGCGCTTTGCATTCGGTTTGCCTTGTAACCAACCTTTCTTTTTCAACGCTTGGCGCAACGGCACAGTAAATTTTCGGCAAAATGTCGAAAGCTCTTTGGCTTCATTCGTATCTGCTGTTTCAACAAATAGCTCTACCGCTTGCTTAAGATTAATGTCTTCTGCAATGCGTTCATATTGAGCAAGAATTGGCGAGATACGATCTTGAGGATCCAGATTTTCTAAGAGATCTGACACAACGATCATTTGACGTGCAAAAATCAAACGATTAAATGGGATTTCTCTCGCTAAACGATCTGCATCACCTGGTTGATAGCATTCAAAAATGACATAGCCGCTGTTTTCTACCACGCGAGCAAAACCAAATACACCACGCTCAGAAGCTCGGTCGGTAATTTCTGCGGCGACTTCTTTTTCAAAGCCAATTCGACAATATAAGGCTAATTTATTCATATTTTCCCTAATTTTATTGAATCTTTAATCCATGTTCTAAAGGCTTGAATCTGTTCATCATCTAAACGATCTAAATGATTGACTACATAGAATGATTTCGGATCCCGTAATTCGGTTGGTAACACAATTTGCAGATGACCATTTTCAATTTCTTGCTGAGCCAAAATACGATTAGCCAGCACGATACCCTGACCATGAACGGCAGCTTGTAATGCCATAAAGGTATGGCTAAATAATGGACCTTGCTGAATATTCAAATCATCTAATTTGAGATAATCTGCCATCGCTTGCCAGTTATCTCGAGTATGTGTGTGAATCAGCGTGTGCTTTTTCAAATCATCTGGACGGCGAACGGGAATTTTCTCAAGCAATGAAGGTGCCGCCAAAATCACTAAGTTTTCTTCACCTAACCGATCGACTTGTAAATTTTCCCAATCACCTTTGCCATAATAAATGGCAATATCAATTTCTTTATTTAATAAACCTTCATCTTGATCCACGCCCTTCAAGCGTACTTCAATTTCAGGGTGTTGCTTATTAAAATCACTCAAATGTGGCACAAGCCATTGAATACCAAAGGTTTGTGGCACACTAATTGCCAAATGTGGCTCTTCTTTAAGTGTTAATAAACGTTCAGTCGCTTCATTTAATTTTCGCAAAACTTTGTTAATATCAACAAAATAGGCTTTCCCAAATTCAGTCAATTCGAGTGAACGATTTTTACGTATAAAAAGCTCGACACCTAAAAAATCTTCTAATAATTTTATTTGATGGCTCACTGCGGCTTGTGTCACAAAAAGTTCATCCGCAGCTTTTGTGAAGCTTAAATGTCGAGCAGCTGATTCGAAAGACTTCAATGAATTCAGGGGAGGCAAACGTTTATACATAATTCTTCCCAACGGCTAAATTTTAGTTTATAATGAAAAAGATTCAATTCGAATTAGTTTTTTTTATGCATCAAATAAAAAAACATCATTTGTCCTTTCATTACCTTCTACCTACAATATACACATACTTAATGATTGGTAATTCCTTACAAGTTAATGAGTTTCAGACTTAAGTATGATGTTGTGTTTGCATATAGTTCGGTTCTCCGAACTGGAGTAACAATTAAGTTACTCATTTACTTCCTGTATATATTAAACCATTTTTGGTTAAACGCTGCTCATTTCGAGTAGCGTTTTTTTATTTCAGCCATTCTAACATAAGCAAAATTTTATTTCCTGACCTACTTCACAAATTTGAAAATCCAATAAAAATTTTGAGAAATCACAATATTTTTGTGTTTAAAGGTTTTCATAGTTATCGTAATGGTGTAGATTAACTGCATTTCCATTCATAAAATTATTTATACAAATTAAGGAAGCAAAATGAAAGACTTAGACTGGAACAATCTTGGATTTAGTTATATCAAAACAGATTACCGTTTCATCGCACATTGGAAAGATGGTAAATGGGATGAAGGGAAACTTACCACTGATAATATACTACATATCCACGAAGGTTCAACTGCAATTCACTACGGTCAACAATGCTTTGAAGGCTTAAAAGCCTATCGTTGTAAAGATGGTTCAATCAACTTATTCCGTCCTGATCAAAATGCAAAACGTATGCAACACACCTCTGATCGTTTATTAATGCCACAAGTGCCAACAGAATTATTTATCCGCGCTTGTAAAGAAGTAGTGAAAGCAAACCAAGAATGGTTAGGTCCTTACGGCTCTGGCGCAACATTATATTTACGTCCATTCCTCTTTGGTACTGGCGCGAATATCGGTGTAAAAACCGCACCTGAATTTATTTTCTCTGTATTCTGCTGCCCAGTAGGCGCATATTTCAAAGGTGGTTTAGCACCATCTAACTTCATTACGACTGATTACGACCGTGCTGCTCCGATGGGAACCGGTGGTGTAAAAGTGGGTGGTAACTATGCAGCAAGTTTGCTTCCTCATGAACTAGCCGCAGAACAAGGTACACCAGAACGTAAATTTGCAGACGCGATTTACCTAGATCCTAAAACTCACACAAAAATTGAAGAAGTAGGTGCAGCAAACTTCTTTGGTATCACCAAAGATAACAAATTTATCACGCCAGCTTCTGACTCTATTTTACCGAGTATCACTAAATACTCATTGCTTCACATTGCAAAAGAACGTTTAGGTATGGAAGCCATTGAAGGTGACGTGTATATTGATCAACTTGAGCAATTCGCCGAAGCGGGTGCTTGTGGTACTGCCGCAGTGATTACGCCAGTAGGTGGTATTCAACACAAAGGTAAATTCCACGTGTTCTATTCAGAAACTGAAGTAGGCCCTGTTACACGTAAACTTTACAACGAGCTAACCGGCATCCAATTCGGTGATGTGGAAGCACCTGAAGGCTGGATTGTAAAAGTAGAATAATTTTCCTTTCTATCAACAAATCGAGATTCATTTAATTCAAGGACTAAGTTCTATCACTATAGGACTTAGTCCTTTTAATTTTTACACGCTTTGTATAACGTATGTTTCAGTAAAAATACCTCATTAATAATATTTAACTCACGCCAAAATATCGTCAAAATCAACCGCACATTTCCCCTTTTATTGTGTGCCTATATTTCAAATTATGATCTTCATCACAGTTTTATTTAAACAGATAGATTAGAATAAAATTGTCCATTTTTTCAAACAAATAAGGAAGAAAAATGATGACTCCCTCTGCACTTATAGGCGAAGGAATTAACCTGATGTTTTCAGGGATGGGTTTTGTATTGGTCTTTTTGCTCATTTTAATTTGGGCAATTGGGGTGATGTCTAAACTTATCAACCGATTCTTTCCAGAACCGCACCCCGAACCCAAAACTCCCCAAAATTCAACCGCACTTTCTGCGGCACCTACTGACGATTTTGAGCGTTTACGTCCTGTGATTGCAGCGGCTATCGCACACCATCGCCGTACCCAACAGTTCAAATAAAATAAGGATTTTACCATGGCTAAAAAAATTAAAATGACAGAACTGGTGCTTCGTGATGCCCACCAATCACTTTTCGCAACGCGCTTGCGTCTTGATGATATGTTGCCAATTGCCCATGAATTAGATGATATTGGCTATTGGTCGTTGGAAGCTTGGGGCGGTGCAACATTTGATAGCTGTATTCGCTTTTTAGGTGAAGATCCTTGGGTTCGTTTGCGTGAATTGAAAAAAGCTTGTCCAAAAACTCCATTACAAATGCTATTACGTGGCCAAAACCTATTAGGCTATCGCCACTATGCTGATGATGTAGTAGAACGTTTCGTAGAACGTTGTGTAGCAAATGGTATGGATGTTTTCCGCGTATTCGATGCGCTCAATGACCCGCGTAATATGAAAGCAGCGTTGCAAGCAGTACGTAAATTTGGTGGTCATGCTCAAGGGACTTTAAGTTATACCACCAGCCCAGTTCATACCATGCAAACCTGGCTCGATACCACAGAACAATTACTTGAAATCGGTATCGACAGTTTGGTCATCAAAGACATGTCAGGTATTTTAAATCCAATGGCGGCGGCAGACTTAGTACGTGAAATCAAAAAACGTTTCGACGTAGAATTGCATTTACACTGCCATTCGACTACTGGTATGGCAGAAATGGCGCTATTAAAAGCGGTTGAAGCTGGTGTAGATGGTATTGATACGGCAATTTCTTCTATGTCTGGAACTTATGGTCACCCTGCAACTGAATCCCTAGTCGCCACCTTACAAGGCACTGAATATGACACCGGTTTGGATATTCCTCGCTTGGAAAAAATTGCTGCCTATTTCCGTAATGTGCGTAAAAAATATGCCAAATTTGAAGGCCAATTACGCGGTGTAGATAGCCGTATTTTAGTAGCACAAGTGCCAGGCGGCATGCTTACTAACTTGGAAAACCAATTAAAACAACAAAATGCGTCCGATAAATTAGATTTAGTATTAGAAGAAATCCCGCGTGTGCGCAAAGACTTGGGCTACATTCCACTCGTTACACCAACCTCTCAAATTGTTGGTACACAGTCTGTTATTAACGTACTTACTGGCGAACGCTACAAAACTATCGCCAAAGAAACGGCTGGTATTTTAAAAGGTGAATACGGTAAAACACCTGCACCAGTAGATAGTGCGTTGCAAGCTCGAGTATTAGAAGGTGCTGTGCCAGTAACTGACCGTCCAGCCGATCACATTGCACCTGAAATGGCGAAAATTGAAGCTGAAGTTTCAGAACAAGCTAAATCGAAAGGGGTGAAATTGGCAGACAACGCTGTGGATGATGCTTTAATCGTGGCGCTCTTCCCGCAAATTGCTTGGAAATTCTTAGAAAACCGCAACAATCCTGCTGCCTTTGAACCAGCCCCAACAGGTAATGAAAGTGCGGTAGAAAATAAACCGGTTTCTAAAGCTGCACCATCTACTTCTGGCTCCGCTGTTTATACCGTAGAATTAGAAGGCAAAGCCTTTGTGGTGAAAGTAAGCGAAGGCGGTGATATTTCTCATGTCGCGACTACTGCTCCTCAAGCTGCGCCGCAAGTGGCTCCTGCTCCAGCAACGGGTGGCACACCAGTTACGGCTCCAATGGCCGGTAATATTTGGAAAGTTGTTGCAACAGAAGGTCAAACCGTAGCAGCTGGCGATGTATTATTCATTCTCGAAGCCATGAAAATGGAAACCGAAGTGAAAGCTGCACAAGCTGGTACAGTACGTGGCATTTGCGTCAAAGCCGGTGATGCTGTCGCCGTAGGTGACACTGTGATGACCTTAGCATAAGGAATGGTCTATGGAGAGTATTATTGCGTTAATTAAAGGGATGGGCATATTCCACCTGCAATGGGGACAAGCAGTAATGATCGCTGTGAGCCTACTGTTGCTGTGGCTTGCCATCTCGCGCAAATTTGAACCTTTGCTGTTGCTACCAATTGGTTTCGGTGGATTATTGTCAAATATTCCTGAAGCGGGGCTAGCCATGACAGCATTGGAGAATTTGCTTCATCTCGGCTCACCGGAACAAATTGCGGTAATCGCTGCTCAGTTGGGTGTTTCACCCGATCTTGCTGCGATTAAAACAGCGCTAAATTCTGTGCCGATATCGATGATAAATCAATTAGAAACGTTATCTGTGGATATGGGTTATAGCGCCGGTATTTTGGCATTGTTCTATAAAGTTGCGATTGGATACGGCATTGCACCATTGGTTATTTTTATGGGCGTGGGTGCTATGACAGACTTTGGCCCATTATTAGCCAATCCAAAAACGTTGCTACTTGGTGCGGCTGCACAATTCGGCATTTTCGCTACTGTGCTTGGTGCATTAGCCTTAAATTATTTCGGCATTATCGAATTTACGCTACCTCAAGCCGCGTCTATCGGTATTATCGGTGGTGCGGATGGCCCGACTGCGATTTATCTAACCAGTAAGCTGGCGCCTGAATTACTTGGTGCTATTGCGGTGGCGGCTTATTCTTATATGGCGTTAGTGCCGTTGATTCAACCGCCGATTATGAAAGCATTAACCACCGAAGAAGAACGCAAAATCCGCATGACGCAAATGCGCCATGTAAGTAATCGTGAAAAAGTGTTATTCCCGGTGATTTTGCTGTTGCTCGTTGGTTTACTCCTACCGGATGCTGCCCCATTACTCGGGATGTTCTGTTTCGGTAATCTCATGCGCGTCAGCGGCGTAGTAGAACGTTTAAGTGACACCACACAAAATGCCTTGATTAACATTGTAACCATTGTGCTTGGCTTGTCTGTGGGATCTAAACTGATTGCGGATAAATTCTTACAACCGCAAACGTTAGGCATTTTAATTCTTGGTGTAATTGCTTTCGGAATCGGTACAGGTAGCGGTGTATTAATGGCCAAATTGATGAATAAATTCAGCAAAAACAAAATTAACCCGCTCATTGGTTCTGCTGGTGTATCTGCCGTTCCTATGGCCGCTCGCGTTTCCAACAAAATCGGATTGGAAGCGGATAATCAAAACTTCCTACTCATGCACGCGATGGGGCCGAATGTTGCTGGTGTAATTGGCTCGGCTATTGCCGCTGGGGTCATGTTAAAATATGTCGGTACGTTGATGTAAGGTTAAAAATGCTGAAAATACCTAAATGAGATTCATTAAATAACAAAAAGAGCGGTCAAATTGACCGCTCTTTTATTTATTACGATGTTCTTTACTTAACCAGACTCATCGCCAGATTCTTCGCGCC
>CAKVVS010000016.1:0-12708 GCA_934834395.1 Parahaemophilus parainfluenzae
ACATATGGGCTTTACCCATATTGAGTTTTTACCGATCTCCGAATTTCCATTTGATGGCTCTTGGGGCTACCAACCGATAGGGCTGTATTCACCAACCAGCCGTTTTGGTACACCAGAAGGCTTTAAACGCTTAGTCGAAAAAGCGCATAAAGCAGGCATTAATGTGATTTTAGACTGGGTACCGGGCCATTTCCCTAGTGATACACACGGTTTAGTGGCATTTGATGGTACAGCCTTATATGAACATGCTGACCCACGTGAAGGCTATCATCAAGACTGGAATACCTTAATTTATAACTATGGTCGTAATGAAGTGAGAAACTTCTTATCCAGTAATGCACTGTATTGGCTTGAACGATTTGGTGTAGATGGCATCCGTGTAGATGCGGTCGCATCAATGATTTACCGCGATTACAGCCGTGCTGAAGGCGAATGGATTCCGAATCAATATGGCGGTCGTGAAAACTTAGAAGCCATTGAATTCTTAAAACATACCAACTGGAAAATCCATTCTGAGGTGCCTGGTGCGATTTCCATTGCGGAAGAATCCACTTCTTTCGGTGGCGTAACCCATCCGACAGAAAACGGTGGTCTTGGATTTAATTTCAAATGGAACATGGGCTGGATGAATGACACCTTAAGTTATATGAAACTTGATCCAGTTTATCGTCGTTATCATCACGACAAAATGACTTTCGGGATGATTTATCAATACAGTGAAAACTTTGTGTTACCGCTTTCTCACGATGAGGTGGTACACGGCAAATGTTCGTTACTCGGCAAAATGCCGGGCGATGCATGGCAAAAATTCGCTAACTTGCGTGCTTACTACGGTTATATGTGGGGCTATCCAGGTAAGAAATTATTATTCATGGGCAATGAATTTGCTCAAGGTCGCGAATGGAATTATGAAGAAAGTTTGGATTGGTTCTTACTTGACGAAAACCATGGTGGCCTATGGCATAAAGGTGTATTGCAATTAGTCAAAGATTTGAATGGAATTTATCAAAAAAATGCACCGCTCTTTGAATTAGACGGTGAACCGGAAGGCTTTGATTGGTTAGTGGTGGATGATGCGGAAAATTCAGTCTTTGCTTTTGAACGTAAAAGCAGTGATGGTGAACGCATTATCGTGATCAGTAACTTTACTCCGGTGCCACGCGAAGGCTACCGTATCGGTGTAAATGTAGCGGGTGAATACGAAGAAATTTTGAATACTGACTCAATGTATTATCAAGGTTCAAACGTAGGTAATTTCGGCTTGGTAGAAAGCGAAGCGATCGCAAGTCACGGACGTGAAAATTCGATTAGCGTGACCATTCCGCCACTCGCAACGATCTATTTAAAATATAAAGCATAACAATAGCGAAGAACACGATGTTTAGTATTTATAACAATGGCAAACCTTCCCCAATGGGATATTCTCAAACGCGGGAAAACGGCCTAAAAATTTCGAATTTTGCGCTGTTTTCTAGTGCGGCGGATGCTGTTGAACTTTGCTTGTTCCGTGATGGCAAAGAAAGCTGTTTTGCCATGAGTAGAACCGATAATATTTGGCATGTGGCAATTGAAGGCGTTGAGTTAAATGATGAGTATGCGTTCAGAATTACAGGCAAAAATGACCGCACTTTAGCCAATCCGCAAAAGTTAATGCTTGATCCTTATGCGAAAGCGGTCACTCATAAACCGGATTTAAGTTCATTAGAAGCCCGTTCAATTTTCTTGTTAAATGATGAACGAGATAATGCCGCCGTTGCACCTAAAGGTCGCATTGTGGATGAGCATTTTGATTGGTCTGGGGATTGCAAGCCGTCTATTCCTTGGGCTCAAACCATTGTGTATGAATTAAATGTTAAAGGATTTAGCCAATTAAATTCCCGTATTCCAGAAAATATCCGTGGTACTTATGCGGCGTTGGCTCACCCCGAAAACATTGCGTACTTTAAATCATTGGGTATTACCAGCCTTGAATTGCTCCCAGTGAATTTCTTCATTGATGAACCACATTTGCAAGAAAAAGGATTACGCAATTATTGGGGCTATAACCCATTAGCCATATTTGCTTTAGAACCAAGTTACGCAGCTGATCAAAAACACCCGTTGAACGAGTTTAAGAGCATGGTGAAAGCCTTGCATCAAGCGGGCATTGAAGTGATTTTAGATGTGGTGTTTAACCATACGGCTGAATCCGAAAAATCATTTCCGACATTTTGCCAGCGTGGCATTGATGACAAAACCTATTACTGGCAAAACGAACATGGCGACTACATTAACTGGACAGGTTGCGGCAATATGCTCAATCTTGCCAATGATGTCACTCGCAAATGGGTATTAGATTGTTTACGTTACTGGGTAACAGAATGCCATGTGGATGGTTTCCGTTTTGATTTAGCCACGGTACTTGGTCGTGAAACACCAGATTTCAATCCAAATGCACAATTGTTTGCGGAAATGGAACAGGATGACGTTCTACAACAAATTAAATTAATTGCAGAACCTTGGGATATAGGCTATTACGGTTACCAAGTCGGTTATTTCCCAGCCTATTTTTCTCAATGGAATGATCGTTTTCGTGATGATATGTGCCGTTTTTGGCTATGGCAAAGTGGCGAGGTGGGGGCCTTTGCAGAACGTTTTGCTGGCTCTAGCGATATTTTTAAACGAGAAGGACGATTACCACATGGTAGCTTGAATTTTATTACTGCCCATGATGGTTTTACATTACGAGATTTAGTGAGCTATAACCATAAACACAATGACGCTAACGGTGAAGAGAACCGTGACGGACGCAATGAAAATTATAGCTACAATCATGGCATAGAAGGTTCTCAACTGGATTTAGCTGATGAATGTCAAAGCGCGGTCGAAAAACGCCGTGTTTTATCGGAAAAAGCTTTATTAGGCTCGTTACTATTATCAAATGGTGTACCGATGCTGCTCGCTGGAGATGAGTTTGGTAACAGCCAATATGGTAATAACAATGGCTATTGCCAAGATAACGAAATCACATGGTTAAAGTGGGATAATTTTAACCAAACCTTATTTGACTTCACTAAGCAAACGATTGTATTGCGAAAAAAAATTCAAAGTTTACAACAGGGGGCTTGGTGGTCAGATGAAAATGTCGAGTGGTTGAATACTGGGGGCAACCCTATGACCCTAGACGATTGGCATAATCGGGAAAGCAAAGCCCTACAAGTTATGTTAGACGGCAAATATCTTTTCTTAATTAATGCAAAAACTGAACCGCAATCTTTTTATTTGCCAAAGGGTAAATGGAAAAAGATTGCCGAAACTGAAAATAGCGTGATTCAACAATGTGATGTGAGCGGTATAGCATTTGAAGTGTTGGAACATATGGATGATAAAAACGATGGAGTTTGTTATGAAAAGTGATCTTAATAAATATGAATTAGTTAAAGATACTTTAGTGCTTATTTTGGCTGGTGGTCGAGGTTCCCGTTTACATGAATTAACCGATAAACGTGCTAAACCTGCGTTATATTTTGGCGGTAATCGTCGCATTATTGATTTTGCGCTTTCCAATTGTATTAACTCAGACCTGAATCGTATCGGTGTTGTAACCCAGTATGCCGCTCACTCTTTATTACGCCATTTACAAACAGGTTGGTCATTCTTACCGCAAGAGCGTGGTGAATTCGTTGATATGTTACCTGCCCGTCAACAAATTGATGATTCTACGTGGTACCGTGGTACAGCGGATGCGGTGTATCAAAATATGGCGATTATCCGTAATCACTATCGTCCAAAATACATTTTGATTCTTGCAGGTGACCATATTTATAAACAAGATTACAGTGTCATGTTGATGGATCACGTGAGAAGTGGAGCAAAATGTACAGTAGGCTGTATTGAGGTACCACGTTCTGAAGCCAGTGAATTTGGTGTCATGGCGGTAAACGAAAACCTTAAAGTGAAAGCCTTCGTTGAAAAACCGAAAGATCCACCTGCCATGGTGGGTAAACCAGATACGTCGCTAGCCTCTATGGGGATCTACGTGTTTGATGCTGAGTATCTCTATAAAATGCTTGATAGAGAAGTGAATACCCCTTGCACATCTCATGACTTTGGTAAAGATGTCTTGCCAAAATGCTTGGAAGAAGGCGTGCTTTATGCGCATCCATTCAGCCGTTCTTGTATGGGCCGAAACACTGAAGGTGAAATTTACTGGCGTGATGTGGGTACGCTCGATAGTTTCTGGCAATCTAATATCGATTTAGTTTCAGAGCATCCACAATTAGATATTTATGATCAAAGCTGGCCAATTCGTGGTAATCCAGTGCAGGCTTATCCATCTAAATTCTTCTATAAAAAAGCGAATGTCAAACCGGTAGATAACTCGCTTATCGGTGGTGGCTGTGTGATTACCGATGCATCTATTAGTAATTCAGTATTGTTTGATAGAGTCAAAATTGATGAAGACTCTTCTGTGGATCACTGTGTCGTGTTACCGCAAGTACAAATTGGTAAAAATTGTACATTGAAAGATTGTATTATTGATCGCCATTGTATTATTCCAGATGGTATGGAAATCGGTGTGGACAAAGCCCTAGACAGTAAACGTTTCCGTGTAAGTTCTACCGGTAAAGTTGTACTTGTAACCTCAACAATGTTGAAAAAATTGCAAGGTGAAGAAGTCACTAACGAAGAACATTTGGACTAAAGTGCGGTCAATTTTGACAGTGTTTTAAGTGAACTAAAAAGATTGTGCTGTTATCAATGACAGCACAATTTTAAGTATAAAAGGAAAATTATGAGAGTTTTACATGTTTGCTCGGAGCTGTATCCCTTACTCAAAACTGGCGGACTTGCCGATGTTTTAGGGGCATTGCCTTTTGCACAAAAAGAAATTGGTATTGATGCACGTATTTTGTTGCCGGCTTATCCAAAAATTTCAGCGGGCATTGAGAATACGCATGTCGTCACAGAATTTGATAATTTTGCTGGTCATGTTGTATTGCGTTATGGCGAATACAATGGCGTAGGGATTTATCTGATTGATGCACCACATCTCTATTGGCGGGAAGGGAATCCTTATCATGATACCGATTACAACGATTATGCTGATAACTATAAACGCTTTGCTTTATTAGGCTGGGTGGGAGCCGAGCTTGCGACAGGCTTAGATAGTTGGTGGCGAGCTGAAGTGGTGCATGCCCATGATTGGCATGCGGGCTTAGCCGCCGCTTATCTCTTCAATAAAGGTCGTCCAGCAAAATCGGTATTTACGATTCATAACTTGGCTTATCAGGGACAATTCGCTCATCGCCATTTACATGAAATTGGATTGCCGGAAGGTATGTTCCATGTTGATGGTTTAGAGTTATTTGGCCAAATTTCATATTTGAAAGCAGGTCTCTATTATTCTGATATGGTCACAGCAGTGAGTCCAACTTATGCGAAAGAAATTACCACACCAGACTTTGCTTATGGCTTACAAGGCTTGTTAACAGGTTTACGTGAAGCTGGCAAGTTGGTGGGGATTTTAAATGGTGTTGATCAAGAAATTTGGCATCCAAGTTGTGATGCTTATATTCAGCATCACTACAAATTGAAATCCATCGCGGGTAAGAAGAAAAATAAAGCGGATTTACAAGATTATTTTAATTTGCCACAACAACCTGATGCACTTTTATTTGTGATGGTGACTCGCTTAACCGAACAAAAAGGCGTGGATTTACTGATTGCCACAGCGGATGAAATTGTTAAACAAGGTGGTCAATTAACTATTCTCGGTTCTGGTGCAAAACATTTGGAAGAAGGAATTTGCCAATTAGCACAACGTTACCCAGAAAATATTGCAGTAAAAATTGGTTATGATGAAGCACTTTCACATTTGATGGTTGCCGGTGGTGATGTCATTTTGGTACCAAGCCGCTTTGAACCTTGTGGATTAACTCAATTATATGGGTTGCAATATGGCACATTGCCGCTTGTTCGTGCAACGGGAGGATTAGCGGATACAGTGACCAACAGTACAAGTGAAACCATTAAAGCGCGTACTGCAACAGGTTTTGTATTCCAAAAAGCCGAAGCAGATGATTTACGAAGTGCTATCCAGCATGCCTTTGCCTTGTGGCAAAAACAACGTGTTTGGGCGATGGTGCGTAATAATGCCATGGCACAGGACTTTAGTTGGAAAAATGCGGCCGCTCAATATGAGCAGCTCTATTTAAGCATTTTAAACTCATAATTCAATGGATTGACTCCCTCTTCGAAATAATCGCCTTTGAAGGGGGGATTTTTGTTGTTTTTTTCGTAAAAAAGCTTAAAATTTGCGCGATTTTTTTATTGAGGTTTTATTTTCTATGATCATGGACAATTTTGATTCGCCATTTCTCTACAATCGACCAAGTCTTGATGTTGAAGGCGTGAAAAAAGCAATTGTTTATAAATTAATTTTCTTAATTGGTCGTTCACCAAAAGAGGCGAGTCAACGCGATTGGCTAAATGCGACCCTTCATGCGGTACGTGATTTAGTGACTGAAGGCTGGATTACCACCGCTCGTCAATCTCGTGCAGAAGAAACCCGTCGTGTTTATTACCTTTCTATGGAATTCTTAATCGGCCGTACACTTTCTAATGCAATGATCGCAGAAGGTGTTTATGACGTGGCAGAAAAAGCCCTGGCTGAATTAAATGTTAATTTAGAAGAGATTATTGAAAAAGAAGTGGATCCAGGTTTAGGTAACGGGGGCTTAGGTCGCCTTGCTGCTTGCTTTATGGATTCATTGGCAACATTAGCCATTCCTGCGATGGGTTATGGTATTCGTTATGAATACGGTATGTTCCGTCAAAAAATTGAAAATGGTCAACAAGTTGAACGCCCGGATGATTGGTTGGAAAAAGGAGCCCCTTGGGAATTTATGCGTCCATCAAAACGTTTCAGTATTGATTTTGGTGGTCATATCTATTTTGAAGATAAAAAATGTATCTGGAATCCGGCTGAAAAAGTGACCGCACTTGCATACGACCAAATGATCCCAGGCTACAAAAATGATTCGGCATCGACTTTACGTTTATGGTCTGCTCATGGTGGAGAGTTATTTGATTTAGCTGAATTTAACCGTGGTGATCATTTAGCGGCGGTGGCAACGCGTTCAGCTAACCAAAACCTTTCTCGTGTCCATTATCCGGATGATTCTACCTGGAATGGTCGTGAATTGCGTTTACGTCAAGAGTACTTCTTAGTATCTGCATCTTTGCAAGATATTCTCCGTCGCCATTTAAGAACCCATGGCACATTGGATAATCTTGCTGATAAAGTCGCGATTCACTTGAATGACACCCACCCAGCATTAGCCATCCCTGAGTTGATGCGTATTTTAATCGATTTACACGGTTACTCATGGCAAAACGCTTGGGATGTGACTCGTCGTATCTTCTCTTACACTTGCCATACTTTAATGTCAGAAGCATTAGAAACCTGGCCGGTAGAAATGATGGCGAAGATCTTACCGCGTCACTTACAAATGATTTTTGAAATCAATGATCATTTCCTTGAATATGTGAAAACGTATGTCACGACTGATATGGACTTTATCCGTCGCGTTTCACTTATCGAAGAAGGGTATCAACGTAAAGTGCGTATGGGATGGTTGTCCGTTGTTGGTTCACATAAAGTGAACGGTGTTGCGGCGATTCACTCAGATCTTATGGTGACATCAACCTTTGCTGATTTTGCTCGTATCTATCCAGAACGTTTCACCAACGTAACAAACGGTGTGACACCACGTCGTTGGCTTGCCGTAGCAAACCCGAAATTAGCGGCTTTATTTGATCAATATATTGGTTCTGAATGGCGTTGCGATTTAAGCCAAATTGAAAAACTTAAAGCCTTTGCAGATAAAGGTGAATTTAAGCGTGCTGTAGCAGATATCAAATACGATAACAAAGTGAAATTAGCACAATATGTGAAGAAAACACTTGATATCGATTTAGATCCACATGCTTTATTTGACGTACAAGTAAAACGTATTCACGAGTACAAACGTCAAATGCTTAATGTGTTACACATTATTGCTCGTTACAACGAAATGCTTGCTCATCCAGAAAAAGATTGGCAGCCACGTGTGTTCATTTTAGCGGGTAAAGCGGCTTCAGCTTACTATGCAGCAAAACAAACCATTCGTTTAATTAACGATGTCGCGAATGTTATCAATAATGATGAACGCTTAAAAGGTCGTTTAAAAGTTGTCTTTATTCCGAACTACAGCGTAAGTCTTGCACAATTAATCATTCCAGCGGCAGATATTTCTGAGCAAATCTCTCTTGCAGGAACAGAAGCATCAGGTACCAGTAACATGAAGTTTGCCTTAAATGGTGCGTTAACATTGGGTACGCTTGATGGAGCGAACGTTGAGATTTTAGATAATGTTGGTGAAGACCACATCTTTATCTTTGGTAATACGGTTGAACAAGTGGAAGCATTACGTCGCGAAGGTTATCGTCCGTTTGATTATTATCAAAATGATGAGCAATTACGTGAAGTTATTGACCAAATTATCCGTGGTGATTTCTCGCCGGAAGAACCGAACCGTTATCACACTCTCATTCAAGGTTTACAGTACCACGATTATTATCAATCTTTTGCTGATTTCCGCAGTTATGTGGAAGCGCAAAAAGCAGTAGATAAAAAATATCAAGATCGTGATGTATGGATAGCAAGTACCATTCAAAATATGGTGAACATGGGCTTCTTCTCATCAGACCGTACAATTCTTGAATATGCGAAAAATATCTGGAAAATTGAACCGTTAAAACTCGAGAAGTAAGTTCTTTTCCACTCATAGAAAACCCTGTCGGATTATTTCCACAGGGTTTCTTTTTATGCTAAAATCCACCGTCAAATTTATTGTTCATTCAGATTAGGAAAAAGTATGAAAGTTTTAGAAGGTGCGGTAGCTGCACCAAATGCTAAAATCGCAGTAGTGATTGCTCGTTTTAACAGTTTTATTAATGAAAGTTTATTAGAAGGTGCGGTAGATGCATTAAAACGTATCGGCCAAGTGAAAGATGAGAATATCACAATCGTTCGTGCACCAGGTGCGTATGAACTTCCATTAGTAGCACGTCGTTTAGCTGAAAGCAAAAAATTTGATGCAATCGTCGCACTAGGTACAGTAATCCGTGGTGGTACCGCTCACTTTGAATATGTAGCTGGCGAAGCAAGCAGCGGTTTAGGTCAAGTGGCAATGCAAGCTGAAATCCCTGTGGCATTCGGTGTTTTAACGACTGAAAACATTGAACAAGCTATCGAGCGTGCAGGTACTAAAGCAGGTAATAAAGGTGCAGAAGCAGCATTAACTGCACTTGAAATGGTGAACCTTTTACAACAAATTGATGCGGCATAATTCCAATGACAGAGAAAAAAGAACCTGTAAAAAAAGTATCGCCACGTCGTAGAGCGAGAGAATGTGCAGTTCAAGCATTATATTCTTGGGCACTCTCTGGTAATGCACCAGAACAAGTGGAACTCACGTTCGTTGTGGATCAAGATTTAAAAGGTGTGGATAAACCTTATTTTAGCCGCCTTTTCCGTCAAACCGTTGCGAATGTAGAAGCCGTTGATTTTTCAATGAGCCATTATTTAGATCGCGCATTGGATGAATTAGATCCGATTGAAAAAGCGATTTTACGTTTAGCAGTTTATGAACTTCAATTTGAGCCGGATGTGCCGTATAAAGTGGCGATTAACGAGGCAATTGAAGTGGCGAAAGTGTTTGGTGCAGATGAAAGCCATAAATACATTAACGGTGTATTGGATAAAGTCGCTCCTGCATTAGGTCGCAAATAATTATTCAAATGTAGGGTAGACAAATGTCTGCCCTTTGTTTTTTGGTGCGCAGATAAAATGAGTACAGGTGAATTTGATCTTATAGGGCGATATTTCTCAATACAAAAAGGCAATCAACACTTTGTTGATTTCAGTATTGGGGATGATTGTGCGATCACTCATATTCCAGAAGGCTATCAGCTTGCGATTACCACTGATACAATGGTTGAGGGCACGCATTTTTTATCTTCCATTTCTCCAAAAGATTTAGCGTATAAAGCTATCGCGACAAATCTAAGTGATTTAGCTGCTATGGGCGCGAAACCAGCTTGGATTTCTCTTGCACTCACATTACCTAAAGTTGATGAAAACTGGCTAAGCCAATTTAGTCAAAGTCTGTTTGATACATTAAATCAATATGATGTGACGTTAATTGGTGGCGATACAACGAAAGGCCCACTTTCTGTAACCATTACAGCACAAGGTTTTGTATCAAAAGGAAAGGCTTTATTCCGACATCACGCGAAGGTTGGTGATTTAATTTATGTATCGGGCACGTTAGGTGATAGCGCGGCGGGTTTAAATTGGATCTTACAGGGTAAAAGTGCGGTTGATTTTGATACTGAATTTTTAGTAAAACGCCATTTTCACCCGACGCCACGCGTTGAATTAGGCCAAGCATTAGTGAATGTAGCGCATTCATGCATTGATATTTCAGATGGTCTCGTTGCCGATTTAGGGCATATTTTAACGAGAAGCCAATGTTCTGCAGAGATTGATTTATCCTTCTTGCCTTTATCTACATCACTCAAAAAAACATATAGCTTAGAAAAAGCAGAAGCGTTTGCATTAAGTGGCGGGGAAGATTATGAGCTTTGCTTTACGATTCCCGCAAATAAAAAATCTGAGATTGAGACGTTAGCTCAATCGTTGAATGTACCTTGTACTTGTATCGGAAAAATTGTTCCGCAAAATAACAATCCGATTACTTTTTTAAAAGATGGGCGCGTAATCAATTATCAAGCGCCGTCTGGTTTCGATCATTTTAAGGATAAATAATGAATAGTTCACCTCTTGATAGAGTCAGCTTAAAAAATCCAGTTCATTTACTTGCATTGGGTTTTGGTTCAGGACTCATTCGTCCTGCACCAGGTACATGGGGAAGTTTAGCCGGAACGATTTTAGGTTCGGCATTATTAGCTTGCCTTGGACTAAAAATCTTCTTAATTTTGACCGCACTTTGCTTTGCGCTTGGCTGTTATCTATGTCAAAAAACTGCAGATGATATGGGCGTTCATGATCACGGCTCCATTGTTTGGGATGAATTTGTTGGGGTATTTATCGTGTTAGCCGCAATTCCAACTTTATCATTACCTTGGATTGTCATTGCCTTTATACTTTTCCGTTTCTTTGATATTTTAAAACCTTATCCAATCCGATACTTTGATCAAAAACTGGAAAGCGGTTTTGGGATTATGGTGGATGATGTTTTAGCGGCAATCTATGCTGTTATTGTGATTGCGATATTACGTATAGTAGGCTTGCCATGCTAAATTTGATGATTATTCATCTTGTTGGCTTGCTTTCGCCTGGCCCTGATTTTTTCTATGTCAGTCGAGTTTCAGCGATGAGTTCTCGTCGAGAAGCCATTGGTGGCGTGATTGGGATTACCATTGGGGTATTAATCTGGGCGACGGCTGCTGTTTTAGGGCTCGCCATTATTTTTGCCACTATGCCAATTATTCAAGGCATTGTGATGATGCTTGGTGGAGCCTATTTAGTTTATCTCGGCATTAAAATGGCAAAAGTAAAAAACAATGCGGTTTTTGATGAAAAGCAGAATGCAAATGTGCCAAATCAATCAACCTTAACGAGCATTATGAAAGGCTTATTAGTCAATTTATCTAATGCTAAAGTTGTGATTTATTTCAGCAGTGTGATGTCATTGGTTCTAGTGAATATTACCGAAACATCACAAATTTTGACCGCACTTGCCGTGATTACCGTAGAAACCTTTTTATATTTCTATATCATTTCGGTGCTTTTCTCTCGTTCTGTTGCAAAACAGTTTTATAGCCAATATAGTCGCTATATTGATAATGCAGCAGGGCTGATTTTTATTTTCTTCGGAATCTATTTAATTTATAGTGGCGTTCAACACGCTTTAATTTGATTAAAAAGGACAAAACATGACATTAAAAATTGCGATCGCCGGTGCAGGCGGAAGAATGGGGCGTCAATTAATTCAAGCCGTACATAATACAGAAGGGGCAGAATTAGGTGCCGCTTTTGAACGTAAAGGTTCCTCTTTAGTCGGTGCAGATGCAGGCGAGCTTGCGGGTATTGGTGCATTAGGTGTCAAAGTATCAGATGATTTAAATGCAGAAAAAGATAACTTTGATTTGCTGATTGACTTCACGCGTCCATAAGGCACGCTTGAGCATATCGCATTTTGTGTCGCTCATAACAAAAAAATGGTAATTGGTACCACGGGGTTTGATGATGCAGGTAAAGCCGCAATTCAAGCTGCATCAGAAAAAATTGCCATTGTATTTGCCTCAAACTTTAGTGTAGGGGTGAATTTGGTGTTTAAACTATTAGAAAAAGCCGCCAAAGTGATGGGCGATTATTGCGATATCGAAATCATTGAGGCACATCACCGCCACAAAGTGGATGCACCATCTGGTACCGCACTTTCAATGGGCGAACACATTGCGAAAACCCTTGGTCGTGATTTGAAAACACATGGCGTATTTTGTCGCGAAGGCATTACAGGCGAACGCAAACGTGATGAAATTGGTTTCTCTACCATTCGTGCCTCTGATGTAGTGGGTGAGCATAGTGTCTGGTTTGCGGATATTGGTGAGCGCGTTGAAATTGCCCACAAAGCATCAAGCCGTATGACATTTGCT
>CAKVVS010000017.1:0-12453 GCA_934834395.1 Parahaemophilus parainfluenzae
CTCGAACCGAAATAAATCCATTCCAGATGAATCACATGGGTTGTTAAACCTAAAAAAAGTAACAATAACCCCCAAATACTGCCAGGAATCCCCACTGGAATGTAGTGAGAAATCAAATTGCCGAGTAGTAACATAATGTATAAAATGATGAGCGAACGAGCGAGTTGAACGCCTTTTTGGAGTAACATATTTCCTCTTTCAACTTATTTAACAATAATTCAAATTTATTTTACGCTTTTTTTGTTAGAATTACCCTCTCTTTTTAGTTAAATATTGCGATATAGATCAAAGAAATTCCAAATGATTAAAAATGCTTTCTTATTTTTAGCCCTAATTTTGACCGCACTTTGGACGCAATTTTCAGTCGCTACTGAACGCCAAATGGCATGTTGGGTTGTAGGTGTCAGCGATGGCGATACCTTAACTTGCCTCTTACCCACTAAAAAACAACTCAAAGTGCGATTACAAGAAATTGATGCTCCGGAAAAAGGTCAACCGTTTGGAAAGAAAGCTAAACAATATCTTTCCCAGCTGGTTTTCAAACAAAATGTGACGTTGTCGGTTTCTGGTTACGATCGCTACCAGCGTATTTTGGCAACAGTTTACCTGCAAGAACAAAACATCAACTTAGAAATGGTAAAAAACGGTATGGCGTGGGTTTATCCGCAATATGCTAAAAATCCACTCTACTTTCAGGCTCAAGATTTTGCCCAACAACAAAAAATTGGCTTATGGCGTGATCCTAACCCTACCGCCCCTTATGAATGGCGCAAACAGAACAAAGCAGATAAACATGGAGGTCAACATGGCTTTTGATTATCAATCATTTAAAAATGAATTTCCTTATTTTAAATCGCCAAATGCTGTAGTTTATTTGGATAATGCGGCGACAGCACTAAAACCTCAAGCATTAATTGATGCAACGAGTACTTTTTATCAATCGGCAGGCTCCGTGCATCGTAGTCAGTATGAAGCCGCACAAACAGCACAATATGAAAATGCCCGTCACTTAGTTAAAACCTTAATTAATGCAGAAGATGAAAAAGCAGTGATTTGGACTTCAGGAACGACGCATAGCATTAATTTAGTCGCTAACGGTTTACTCCCCTCTTTGCATACGGATGACGAGATTTTAATTAGCCAAGCAGACCATCATGCTAATTTTGTTACGTGGCATGAGACAGCGAAAAAATGCGGGGCAAAAATTCAAGTATTGCCTATTTTGGATAATTGGTTAATTGATGAAAATGCCTTAATTGCAGCCTTAAATGAGAAAACCAAATTAGTGGCGCTCAATTTTGTTTCCAACGTAACGGGAACAGAACAACATATCCAACATTTAATTCGAGTAATCCGTCAACATAGCAATGCGCTCGTTTTAGTGGATGCCGCTCAGGCTATTAGCCATATACAAATTGATTTACAAGCATTAGATGCGGATTTTATTGCCTTTTCTGCACATAAAATTTATGGGCCAAACGGCATTGGCGTATTAAGCGGAAAATTAAGCTCACTTTCCCTGCTACAACCGCTTTTTTACGGTGGAAAAATGATTGAGCGCGTATCCCATGAATGTATTACTTTTGCCGATTTGCCTTATCGACTAGAAGCCGGCACACCAAATATTGCGGGCGTGATTGGCTTTGGTGCAGTGCTAGATCGGCTCAAAAAATGGGATTTTCAGGCCGCCGAAACTCATGCCATTGAGCTTGCCGAGCAAGTAAAGTGCGGTTAAAAAACTATCCGAATTGTCGTTTATTCAATTCACCGCAACCGAGTTCAGTAGTTTGTTTTGTCTTTGATGGTATTGCAGCATCTGATCTTGCTACCCTCTTAAGCGAACAAAAAATTGCATTGCGTGTTGGTGAACATTGTGCCCAACCTTACTTAGCCCGTCTTGGTGAACGTACCACATTAAGACTTTCTTTTGCGCCTTATAACAGCCCACAAGATGTGGAAGCTTTTTTTGCGGCATTAGATAAATCCTTAGAGTTATTAACATGCTAGAAAACATTAAACAGGCAAAAAATTGGGAAGATCGCTACCGTTTTATTATTCAAACCGGTAAGCATATCTCTCCTCCCTCTCCAGATGAATTAACTCAAATGCGATCAATTCAAGGCTGTGAAGCGGGACTTTGGTTTAAGGCTATTCCACAAAATGATGATACGTTTCAATTTCAAGCTTACAGCGAGGCACGTATTATGAATGGTCTGTTATGGTTGTTGTTACAAAACATCAACGGCCAAACCCGAAACCAATTACAACAATTTAATATTCGTCAATTTTTTGATGAGCTTGGTATTGCCTCTCGCTTAACTGCAACCCGTTTAAACGGTTTAAAACAAATCGAAGAAATCTTACACAATCTGTAATTATGTATCTGATCGAACCTTTTTTTAAATTGACCGCCTTAGAAAATGATATTGGGCAACAAAGCCGTTTGCTCAATGCCGTCATCGACCAATGGCGTTATAACGGACAAATTATCGGCCGTGAAATCCCGCTTTATTTGATGGAGGAAGACAGCGAACAAGGTTTTGCAATGCGCGTTATTTGCCCTGAGCAAGATAGCCTTTTACCCGAGAATAATAACCAAACTGTAAATCTGGCGATGGAAAATGCTGAAAAGTGCGGTCTAAATTTTCAGGGTTTTCAAATTATTGCCGATGATTTAAATGCAGACAGCACCGCAGAATGCAGCCATCCTGCATGGCAGATGCTTTATACCACACATTTGCAATCTTGCTCGCCATTGCATAGCGGAGATGATTTTTCTCCAATTCCGCTCTATAAACAGCTAAAAAATCAACCGCACTTAAGCCAAGATTTGATTAAATGGCAGGAAAATTGGCAGGCTTGCGATCAGTTGCAAATGAATGGTTCAGCTTTAGAAAAAGAAGCATTAAACGAAATCTCCGAGATTAATAGCACGCTCTGTAAACATGGACGCTACCTTGCTACTGAAATCGAAAAAGAAAGTGGCATACCGACCTATTATTATTTATACCGTGTCGGTGGACATTCTTTAGAATCGGAACAACAACGCTGTTGCCCGCAATGTGGTGGCGATTGGACATTAGACGCACCACTATTTGATGTAATTTACTTTAAATGCGACCAATGTCGATTAGTCTCGAATGTGTCGTGGAATTTTTTATAACGCTTTCGTCATTTAGGAAAACAAATGAACTATCAAGATAAAAGTCTTCAATCTTTAAAACTCGGTCAAGTAACAGAATATTCTGCGAATTATGACCGCACTTTGTTACAACCCGTGCCTCGTAAACTCAATCGAAATGGCTTGGGCATAACTGAACAGCAGCCATTTACCCAAGGCGCGGACATTTGGACTGCCTATGAAATTTCTTGGTTAAATCCAAAAGGTTTGCCACAAGTGGCTATTGCCGATGTGGAAATTGATTATCGCAGTGAAAATTTAATTGAATCGAAAAGCTTTAAACTCTATTTAAATAGCTTTAACCAAAGTAAATTTGCTGATTTTGCTAGCGTAGAACGCACTATGCGAGAAGATCTAAGTGCTTGTGCCCAAGGCGAGGTCAAGGTACGTTTACATCCATTATCCCACTATCAAGAACAAAGTATTGATACTTTAAAGGGAGATTGTATTGACGAGCAGGATATCGAAATCCACAGCTACGAATTTAATGCGGATATTTTGCAAAATTGCACGTCCGATAGCTCGGTTGAAGAAACCTTAGTAAGCCATTTATTGAAATCTAACTGTCTTATTACGAGTCAGCCGGATTGGGGAACCGTACAAATTCATTATGTGGGTAAACAAATCGATTGCGAAAAACTTCTCCGCTACATTGTGTCTTTCCGTCAACATAATGAGTTTCACGAGCAGTGTGTCGAGCGTATTTTCTGTGACTTGATGCATTACGCCAAACCAGAAAAACTCACCGTCTATGCGCGTTATACGCGCCGTGGTGGATTGGATATTAATCCATTCCGTTCTAACTTTGAGGAAATTCCGCAAAATTTACGCTTGGCAAGACAATAAATCACAAAGAAAAAGTGCGGTGAAAATCAACCGCACTTTTATTTTATACATGTCGTAAATCATGAGCTTGTTGCAATAACTGACGACTTTCAGACAGGAATTGATCGGAATATTCCCCAAACCATTCTCTCACTTGATGGAAAGCATCAATAAACCCTTGGCGATCGCCTTTTTCAAAGAATTGTAACGCTTCTTCATACGTTTGTTTCAAGCTTTCAATCACATCTAAATTTTCTGGCTTATCCATAATAATATCCGCATAAAGTGCCGCATCTTGGGCAAATAGACGACCAATCATGGCTAATTCCAAACGATAAATCGGGGAAGATAGCGCCAATAAATTGCTTAAATTGACGGGTTGTTTGGAAAGATGCAGACCATTCGCAAAAGTGGAAAAGTGACGTAATGCTTGAATGTACGTCATATTGTGATCATGCTCAGCAGCATCAATTTGGTAAATTTTTGCACCCCAGATTTGAATTTGCTCTAACAACCATTCATAACGTTCACTAAAGCGCCCATCACAACGCACGACCACTTGTTTTGCCATGCTCGCAATATCAGGGCCAAACATTGGATGCAATCCAACTACCGCCCCTTTATGCACCTCTAACATTTTAGCTAATGGAGCACGTTTCACGGAGGTGAGATCCGCCAGTAGCATATTTTCCGTTAAGTGTGGCTTTAGACGTTCAATTGTTTCTAACGTGTGATCAATCGGCACTGAAACAATAACAACATCCGCATTCGTTAAAATGCGTTCTGCCACATCCCAATCATCTCGGTCTAAAATAGAAATAGGATAACCAGAGGCACGTAAATATCGGGCAAATAATTGCCCCATTTTTCCGTAACCACCGACAATAACAATTTTGTTAATGGCTGGATTCAGGGTTTTAAAACCAAATTGATTTTCATTGGAATAAGATTCACGCATGAAACGACGTAGCACATCTTCAATAAGCTGAGGGGAAATCCCCGCTTTAGCCGCTTCTTCTCGGCGTGCTTGTAACATCGCTAATTCACGATCAGGTGCATAAATTGGTAAACCTTTTTCGTGCTTTACTTCGCCGACTTGGGTCACCAGTTCGAGGCGTTTAGCAAAAAGTTGAATCAGTTCACGATCGAGCGCATCAATTTCCTGACGTAAATGGTTAAGGACATCCATAATTCACCTGTAATATCTTATTTACATTGATTGCAATTAAAAGGTTACAGGTGAGATTACTGGAATTAAAACAGAAAGGCAAATGGTTAGAGAGATTGTGTAATCAAACGTTGCGGACGAATTACATTGTTATCATCGATAAGTGCCACGCCTAAAAAGATATTCTTGTCAGAAAACAACCGCACTTGACCACGCAATTTTGCTTCATTAGTAAATTTAACGCGCTGTCCAAAGCCTATACTTTTACTTTGCTCTGCGTTTAACTTTAATGCAGGTAATTTACTGACTGCTGTATCTGTCGGTAAAAGATGTTGATCAAGTTGTGCAAGATTGCCTTGCTCTGCAAGCGCCTGTAATGCATCCCATGTCATCATCTTTTCTGTTGGATAATCCGCAACCGCAGTTCGACGTAACACTGTCACATGAGCGCCACAACCTAATACCTCACCTAAATCATCCACTAATGTACGGATATAAGTTCCTTTAGAACAATGCACTTCTAAAGTTAGAAAATGCGCTTGATACTCAATAAAATTAAGCTCAAAAATCGTGATAGGACGGGCTTCACGTTCTACCGTAATGCCTGCGCGAGCATACTCATACAATGGTTTTCCATTGTGTTTTAACGCTGAAAACATGGTCGGCACTTGCAAAATGTCACCACGGAATTGTTCAAGTGCGGTCAAAATTTGTGATGTTTCCACATTGACAGGGCGCGTTTCGACCACTTGTCCTTCTGCATCCGAGGTATCCGTACGTTCACCTAATTTTGCTGTGACCACATAGCGTTTATCTGCATCTAACAAAAACTGAGAAAACTTTGTAGCTTCACCTAAACAAATAGGCAGCATACCGGTTGCTAATGGATCGAGCGCACCGGTATGTCCTGCTTTATTCGCTTGGAATACGCGTTTCACCTTTTGCATAATGTCATTCGATGACATGCCTTGTGGCTTATCTAATAAAAATACGCCATCAATATCACGTCCACGCTTACGAGGTCTCGACATTAGTCATTTTCCTCAACGTGTTTTTTCTCGTCTTCACGTACTACGTTTGTTACTAAATTAGACATACGCATCCCTTCAACTAAGGATTGATCGTAGAAGAAACGAATTTCCGGCACAATGCGTAAGCGCATCGCTTTACCCACTAATGAACGGATATAAGGTGCTGCTTTTTCCAAACCTTTCATGCCTTGTGCAATCGCCACTTCATCATGATCAAACAAAAATGTGACAAACACTTTTGCATAAGCTAAATCGCTTGATACTTCCACATCTGACACGGTTACCATGCCAATACGGGGATCTTTTACTTCCCGTTGTAAAATGATGGCGATTTCTTTTTGTAATTCTTGTGCAACGCGATCGCTGCGTTTAAATTCTCTTGCCATAATATTTCTCTTATTAAAAAGCGGTCAAAAATACGTTGAATTTTGACCGCTCTTTTTATTGATTAGATTGAACGTTTAATTTCAACGACTTCAAACACCTCGATTTGGTCGCCGACTTTCACGTCATTGTAGTTTTTAACGCCGATACCACATTCCATACCATTACGGACTTCAGAAACGTCATCTTTAAAGCGACGGAGAGATTCCAATTCACCTTCAAAAATTACCACGTTATCACGTAATACACGGATTGGGTTGTTGCGTTTTACTACACCTTCGGTCACCATACAACCTGCGATTGCACCAAATTTCGGATGTTTGAACACATCACGCACTTCAGCCAAACCAATGATTTCTTGTTTGAATTCAGGTTGTAACATACCGCTCATCGCTGCTTTCACATCATTTAATAGTTCATAAATGATAGAGTAATAACGAAGGTCAATATTTTCTGCTTCGATAATACGACGAGCAGAAGCGTCTGCACGTACGTTAAAGCCGACCATAATCGCATTAGAAGCCGCAGCTAAGGTTGCATCAGTTTCAGAAATACCACCTACACCAGACCCCACTACTTTCACTTTCACTTCATCAGTAGAAAGATCTTGTAACGATTGAATAATCGCTTCTACAGAACCCTGTACGTCTGCTTTCACAATGATGTTCAGTTCAGCTACATCACCTTCAGTCATATTGCTAAACATATTTTCGAGTTTCGCTTTTTGCTGACGAGCAAGTTTCACTTCACGGAACTTACCTTGACGGTGTAATGCTACTTCACGTGCTTTTTTCTCATCACGCACTACAGTCGCTTCATCACCCGCTGCTGGTACGCCAGAAAGACCTAACACCTCAACAGGAATAGATGGACCTGCTTCATCGATTTCTTTACCGTTTTCATCTCGCATTGCACGAACACGGCCATATTCAAAACCACAGAGTACGATATCACCTTTACGTAAGGTACCGGATTGAACAAGAATAGTCGCAACTGGACCACGACCTTTATCAAGGTAAGATTCAATCACCACACCGCTTGCCATGCCGTCTTTTACAGCTGTTAATTCAAGTACTTCTGATTGAAGTAGGATGGCATCTAATAAGTCATCAACACCGGTACCTTTCTTCGCAGAAACAGGAACGAATTGCACATCACCACCGAATTTCTCAGAAATCACTTCGTGTTGAAGTAATTCTTGTTCTACTCGGTCTGGATTTGCTTCTGGTTTATCAATTTTGTTCACCGCAACCACTAAAGGCGCACCTGCTGCTTTCGCATGTTGAATCGCTTCAATAGTTTGAGGCATTACACCATCATCTGCCGCAACCACAAGAACTACGATATCCGTTGCTTTCGCACCACGTGCACGCATTGAGGTAAATGCGGCGTGTCCTGGTGTATCTAAGAAGGTGATCATTTTGCCGTCATCCATTTCTACGTGGTATGCACCGATGTGCTGAGTAATACCACCCGCCTCACCTGCTGCCACCTTCGCTTTACGAATATAGTCAAGTAATGAGGTTTTACCATGGTCAACGTGACCCATAATCGTTACAACTGGTGCTCGAGTCACTTTTTCTGCGTTAACATCACGATCGCCTAATACTTCTTCTTCAAGTTCATTCTCATTACGAAGAATCACTTTGTGACCTAATTCTTCAGCCACTAATTGTGCCGTTTCTTGGTCAAGCACTTGGTTAATGGTTACCATTTCGCCCATCTTCATCATTGCTTTGATGATTTCAGTCGCTTTGGTTGCCATTTTGTTTGCTAATTCTGCAACGGTAATGGTTTCACCAATAACAACATCTTGTTTCACAACCTGAACAGGTTTTGTGAAGGCTTGTTGTAATGCTGCACCTTTCTTACCATTTTTACCTTTACCGAATTTACCGTCTTTTTGATTTTTACGGTTAGATTCGCGCTCATTTTTATTGCCGCCTTTCACGTCATCGCGTTCTTTTTTCGCTTTAGCGACTTTATTTTTGCCGCGACCGCGATTTTCATTACGGCGTTCTTCTTCGTCTTCCGCTTCTAAAGCATAACGAGAGCTTAAATTGTAATCAGTATAATCTTCTGATGCGCTTTCATTGCTTGACGTATCCGCTTCAGCATAACGTTTAGCATCTTCAGCTGCTTTACGAGCTTGCTCTTCTGCTTTTTGGCGAGCTAGCTCTTCTGCTTTGCGACGAAGTTCTGCTTCTTCCGCTTTACGTTTTTCTTTTTCTGGATCAACCGATTTAGGTTTATTTTCAACCGCACTTTGTGCTGGTTTCGCTGCTTTTTCTGCTTCAACCTTAGCTTTTTCGGCTTTCGCTTTTTCAGCAGCTAAACGTGCTTTTTCTTCTGCCGCTTTCTTCTCTGCTTCTTGCTGTGCTTTTAATTTTTCTGCCTCAGCAGCTTTTCGGGCAGCATCTGTTGGCACAGTGCGTTTTTTACGAACTTCAACTTGTACCGCTTTTGCTTTACCGCCAGCTGTTGTACTGCTTACGGTTGTTTTTGTTCTGCGTTGAATACTTAGTTTTTTCGGTGCATTCGCATCCGCATTTTTTACATCTTCAGTCATTATTAAACTCCTTACTCTTCGCTAAACCAGCAAATATTACGCGCAGCCATAATAAAGTCAGCGGCTTGCTCTGCGGTTAATTCTTCGATATCAGCTAAATCATCTACACCTTGCTCAGCAAGTTCTTCAAGCGTAGTAATTTGTTTTTCAGCTAATTTAAAGGCAATGTGACGATTCATCCCTTCAAGATTTAATAAACGATCTTCAATATTCGCTTTTTTCAAGGCTTCTTCTTCAGCTGCAGCAGCTGCAGTAATCGCATCTTTTGCACGACCTTGTAACTCTTCGATAAGATCTTCATCTTCTAAACCATCAATTGCAGTTAGCTCGCTTACTGGAACATAAGCCACTTCTTCTAAAGAAGTAAAACCTTCATCCACTAAGATTTGAGCAAACTCTTCATCAAGACCCAATTTATCCATGAATAAATTTAATACTTTGGTATCTTCTGCTTGATGTTTTTCATTTAATTGCTCGGTGGTCATAACATTTAATGTCCAACCGGTTAATTGTGTCGCTAAACGTACGTTTTGACCGTTACGACCAATTGCTTGTGCTAAGTTGTCAGCATTGACCGCAATATCCATTGAGTGATTATCTTCATCCACAATGATTGAAGTCACATCAGCCGGCGCCATTGCATTAATCACATATTGTGCCGGATTATCATCCCAAAGTACGATATCCACACGTTCTCCACCTAACTCATTGGTAATTGCTTGAACGCGTGCACCACGCATACCCACACATGCACCAACTGGGTCGATACGTTTATCATTAGATTTCACCGCAATTTTCGCACGAGAACCTGGATCACGTGCCGCACCACGAATTTCAAGCATTTCTTCGCCGATTTCTGGTACTTCAATACGGAATAACTCGATTAGCATTTCAGGTTTCGCACGAGTCACAAATAGTTGTGCCGTTTTGCTTTCTGGATTTACTTTATAAAGCACACCACGAACACGGTCGCCAGGACGGAAGTTTTCACGTGGAAGCATATCTTCACGCATAATCACGGCTTCTGCTTTATTGCCTAAATCTAAAATAATGCTTTCACGGTTTACTTTTTTCACTGTACCCGTAACAATCTTACCTTCTTCAGAACGGAATTGCTCAACTACTTTTGCACGTTCTGCTTCACGGATTTTAGTGCTGATTACTTGGCGAGCAGTTTGCATTGCAATACGGTCAAATGCGATAGACTCAATTTGGTCTTCAACATAATCACCAAGTTGAACATTCGGATCTTCAAATTGTGCCGCTTCTAATGTCATTTCTTTTGTTGGCACTTTAACTTCATCAACCACCAACCAACGACGGAATGTATCAAATTCACCCGTTTTAGGGTTGATAGACACGCGAATATCGGTTTCATAGTCATATTTCTTCTTCGTTGAAAGTGCAATCGCACTCTCTAACGCTTCAAAAATCTTTTCACGTGGTAATAACTTCTCGTTAGATACTGCTTCAGCAGCTAACAAAATCTCTTTACTCATTTTCCTTTTTCTCCTTTAAAATTTTGCGATTACATTGGCTTTTTGAATGTTGCCAAAAATAAGAACTTGTTCCTGACCATCAACAATAAGTGTCAACATGTCATTTTCAATTTTTTCCAATTTACCTTGCCATTTACGACGATCTAAAACAGGAATACGTAAATGCACAGCGATATCCTCGCCCACATAACGTTGGAATTGTTCAAGCGTAAATAGTGGACGATCAAGACCTGGTGATGACACTTCGAGGTTATATTTATCCGCAATTGGATCTTCCACGTCTAAAATCGCGCTCACTTGACGACTTACATCAGCACAATCATCAACGCCTACGCCACCGTCTTTATCAATGAATAAACGTACGGTCATAAAACGACCTGCACGTTGGCATTCAATCCCCCAAAGTTCGCAGCCTAAGTCTTCTACTGCACCTTGAAGCATCTCTTGCAATTTTTGTTCTAATGTTGCCAATTTTTGCTCCTAATCTTAAAATTCAGACATAAAAAAAGGGTTAGGTTCCTCAATGAACCTAAGCCCAGTTTCTAAATTTCTCGTACAAAAAAACCCCAAACTTGGGGTTCTTTTTACTGAACTTGTTATTGGTTGCGGGGGCCGGATTTGAACCGACGGCCTTCGGGTTATGAGCCCGACGAGCTACCAAGCTGCTCCACCCCGCGTCTGATGGCGCGTAATATACTCGTTTCAAAAATTATTGCAAGATTTAAACTGAATTTGACTTTCCGTTTGTTAAGAAAATAAACAATGTGAATATTAATTAATCATTTTATGAAATAGTACTAGTCCTAAAAGGGAATTTTTGATAGCGTATGCAACTTTGTATTAGTTAGTTTAATTTAGGAAAATAAGAATGAAATTTCGTCAAAATCTCGCCGTAAAAATTCTTTCTGTGATGGCGGCTATTTCAGTACTTGCATCATGTGGATCGGCACCAAGTAAAGTTTCTTCAAAAAATAATTCTAGCTTGCCGCGTACTGCGACAGGCGACGATCCACAAAAATTCGGGGCCAAGTATAGTGGACGTACTTATCAACAAGCTATTTTAAGCCCAGTGGCATCCGTGGAGAACAAAGGTGCGGTTGTAAACCAAGGTGATTTTTTAACGCAGTTGACGAATGTTCGTGATTATTCAAGTTCATTAACAAATCGCTTTGCTGCTAATTATGGCAAAATCACTAACTGGGTACTTGCAGGAGCCAATGTGAATGAATTAGCACAATACGGCATTAACCCGCAGATTATGAAAGGTTTTGATGGTTATCAAAACGTGTTAATGACAGGTTATTATTCACCTGTGATTCATGCACGCCGTACTGCACAAGGTCAATATCAACACCCAATTTATGCGATGCCAAGCTATAAACGTTATAGCCGAGCAGAAATTTATAATGGTGCATTGGCAGGACAAGGCTTAGAGCTCGCTTACAGTGATTCAATGATGGATAACTTCTTATTAGGCGTGCAGGGTAGTGGCTATGTTGATTACGGTGATGGCAATTTAAATTATTTAGCCTATGCTGGCCAAAATGGCTATAAATATCAAGCTGTTGGGCGTTTGTTGGTAGAAGATGGTGAAATTCCAAAAGAAAAAATGTCTATCCAAGCGATTCGTGAATGGGGGAAAGCAAACCCATCTCGAGTACGAGAATTGTTAGAACGTAATCCATCTTATGTTTTCTTTAAAAACGATCCAACAGGTGAAGTGAAAGGTTCTGCAGGCGTGCCTTTAGTACCTATGGCAGCAGTTGCTTCTGATCGCAATGTCATTCCTTCTGGTA
>CAKVVS010000018.1:0-12335 GCA_934834395.1 Parahaemophilus parainfluenzae
CACTCAAACTATTAAACAAGCCATCATCTTGTTTTGGCATTTGAAGATAAAATCCTTGCTGAGTAATTTTCTCCATAACCTCATCTTTATCTGCATGAACAAGCGGTTTACTCCCCCTCAAATTGAAAGGCATAAGAAATTGAGGCTTACCAAAACTCTGCATTAATATATCCGGTACAGCTGAAAAATCATCTCGTTTTGAAATATAAAGATAGCAGCCTGGTTTACGTTTACTTTTATAAATTGCACATAACATTTCATATTGCTCCAAAAAGAAAAAACCTACCAGATAATCTCTGATAGGTTTTATTTTACGAAAGTTTAATTATTTAGTCACAGCTTCTTTTACTTCAGCTGCTTTATTTGCTGCTGCATCTTTTGCTTCAGCCGCTTTATCAGCTGCCGCATCTTTTGTTTCTGAAGCTGAGTTTTTTACTGCTTCCATTTTAGAAGACATCGCATCTTTTGCTTCAGCCATTTTATTTGCTGCAGCATCTTTCATTTCAACTGCTTTATCTGCTGCTGCATCTTTTGCTTCAGAAGCTGCATTTTTTACTTCTTCCATTTTAGAAGACATTGCATCTTTTGCCTCAGCCATTTTATTTGCAGCAGCATCTTTCATTTCAGAAGCTTTATCAGCTACTGCTTCTTTTGTTTCAGCCATTTTATTTGCAGCTGAATCTTTTGCGTCAATTGCCGCATTTTTAACATCAGTTGCAACTTCTTTTGCTGCATCTTTAACTTGTGTTGCTGCATTTGCTGTTGCATCTTTTGCTGCTTCAACTTTTTGAGCTGTTTCTTGTTTATCGAAACAACCAGTTACGGCTAAAGATGCACCTAATACTAATACGGCTAATACTGATTTTTTCATTGTCATTCTCCATTTTATAATTAAGAATTAATCCAAAGCTATTTGCTTTGTTTGATCTAGTTTACGTAAAAAAACTTAAAATAAAACATCTTCCAAAAAAATTTACATTTCTAAAGATATAGTTTTTTTATAACACATCTCTAAAACAACTATAACCCTATGAATTTAAAAGACTTGTAAAAAAGTTCATTATAAAAATTTTATTTTTTGTAAAGATAAAAAATTACTTTTTTGTGTTTTTTTTGAACAACCCAACTCAGTTAATTTGAATAATCCTTAACCATTGCTTTTACTTTTCAGTTACTTTTTTACGGCTGCAGATTGATCTTTTGTTTCAGAATCTACATTTTTTACTTCCTCTGCTTTAGAGCACACAGCATCTTTTGCTTCAGTCATTTTATTTTCCGCAACATGTTTAACATAGTTAGCTGCTGCAACCACAGCATCTTTAACTTGTACTGCCGCGCTTACTGTTGCATCTTTTGCAGCTTCAACTTTAGAAGACATTACATCTTTTGCCTCTGAAAGCGAATCTTTTACTTCAGCAACTTTATCTTCAACAGCTTCTTTTGCTTTTACAGCTTTATCTTCAGCTGCATCTTTTAGCTCAGATGCTTTATCTGCAGCTTCATCTTTTGCTTCTGAAACTGCTTTTTTCACTTCTGATGCTTTATCTTCCACCGCATCTTTTGCTTCTGATGCTTTATCTTCAGCTTCATCTTTTGCTTCAAAAACTGCATGTTTTACTTCAGCAACTTTATCTACAACAGCATCTCTTAATTTAGCTACTTTGCCTAAGACCGTATCTTTTGCTTCTGATGCTTTATCTTCAGCTTCATCTTTTAGCTCAGTTGCTTTATCTGCTACTTCATCTTTTGCTTCTGAAACTGCTTTTTTCACTTCTGATGCTTTATCTTCAGCCGCATCTTTCACTTCAGCAGCTTTATCTTCCACAGCTTCTTTTGCTCCTGATGCTTTGTCTTCAGCTTTATGTTTTAGCTCAGCTGCTTTATCTGCTGCTTCATCTTTTGCTTCAAAAACTGCATTTTTTACTTCTGCAACTTTATCTGCAACTGCATCTTTTAATTTAACTACTTTGTCTACAAGTGTATCTTTTGCTTCAGAAACTGCTTCTTTTGCTTCTGATACTTTGTCTTCAGCCGCATCTTTCACGTCAGCAACTTTGTCTTCAGCTGCATCTTTTAGCTCTGCTGCTTTATCTGCCGCTTCATCTGTAGCTTCTGAAACTGTTTTTTTCACTTCTGATGCTTTATCTTCGACGGCTCTTTTTACTTCAGAAAATTTGTCATCGATTGCTTTTTTCATTTCAGCAGCTTTATCATCGATTGCTTCTTTTGCTTCAGAAACTGCTTTTCTTACTTCAGATACTTTATCTTCAGTTACATCTTTCACTTCAGTAGCTTTGTCTTCAACCACTTCTTTTGCCTCAGACGCTTTATGTGTCACTGCATCTTTAATGTAGTTAGCCGCGGCAAATAATGCATCTTTAACTTGTGTTGCTGCATTCACTGTCGTATCTTTTACTTCAGTTGCTTTATCTTCAATGTTATTTTTCATAACTACTCTCCTTATATCATTATAATGGCTAATTTAGGCTATTCAGTTATAGCTCACTTTTAGTCTATCAAAAAAATTTTAAAAAAACACCCAGAAATACACATTTCTAGGTGTTTGTTATTTAGCGACTTTTGGAGTCAACTATAGTTATAGTTCAAAAAAGTAAATCACATCAAACTTTATTTTCATATTATCTTCAATCAACTTTAACCATTTTCTTTGGGATAATGGAAAGCTTCAATGGTGCCTTTTTCACCATTCCAGTCAATTTGAACAATCGTTGAAGGGTAAAAACTAATTGGATTTCGCTTACCGTAAAGCTCTGAAACAATACTGCCTACTAAAGGTAAATGAGAAACGAGTAAAACACTTTCAGTACCTTCTTCTTGCAAAACAGATAGATAATCAGCTACCAATGTAGCATTACCATAAGGTGTAATCCCACTCCAAATTTCAATATCATTAAGCGTGTTACCTAAGGCTGAATTTACAAGCTCAAACGTTTCTTGTGCTCTTACATAAGGACTGACAATCACTTTCTGAACTGAAAGTGCGGTTGAATTTAGATGGTTTTTAAGCCATTGACCTTGTAATATTGATTGTTTGCGTCCATAGTCGGTTAAATGCCGAGCCTCGTCTGATGAAGAGACAACTTCAGCTTCTCCATGACGCATAATAAAAATTTTCATATATTGGCTTTCCTAAAAATAATAAAAGATAAATTTTATGGATCAAAAATGGGGGCAAGCCCCCACTTTATTAATTCGCTTTCACTGCTTCTGCAATTTCTTCTGCACATTGTTTTGCAAGTACACCGTCTTCACATTCGACCATGACGCGAATAAGAGGCTCAGTACCAGACTTACGCAGTAAAATTCGACCTTTGCCTTCTAAACGTTTTTCCACATCTGCAGCTACCGCTTTTACCGCTTCACTTTCTAATGGATTATCACCACCAGCAAAACGAACATTAATGAGTACTTGAGGGAATAATTTCACCGCACTTGCAAGCTCGTTTAAAGATAAACGATGTTGAACCATTGCACTTAATACAGCTAGTGATGCAATAATACCATCACCTGTCGTATTTTTATCAGCAATAATGATATGGCCTGAGTTTTCTCCGCCTAGCGTCCAGCTATGTTCTACCATTTTTTCTAACACATAACGGTCGCCAACGTTAGCTCGCACAAAAGGTACACCTAACATTTTTAACGCAATCTCTAAGCTCATATTACTCATTAATGTGCCTACTACGCCACCTTTTAGCTGACCTGAACGTAAAGCTTCACGAGCAATAATGAAAAGGATTTGGTCACCATCTACTTTATTACCTAAGTGATCCACCATCATAATACGGTCACCATCACCATCATAAGCAAGACCAACATCTGCTTTTGTTTCAAGCACTTTTTCCTGTAACGCTTTTACATCGGTTGCGCCACATTTCTCATTAATATTGATTCCGTTAGGATCTGTACCAATTTCAATCACTTCTGCGCCTAACTCACGTAATACATTTGGCGCAATATGATAAGTCGCACCATTTGCACAATCCACCACAATTTTATAACCATCTAAACCAAGGTGGGCAGGGAAAGTACTTTTACAAAATTCAATATAACGTCCTGCAGCATCACTGATACGGCTTGCTTTACCTAAATCAGCAGACTCCACACAATCCATTGGCTGATCAAGCATGGCTTCAATCGCTTCTTCAATATCATCTGGTAATTTTGTGCCTTGTGAAGAGAAGAATTTAATCCCGTTATCATAATAAGGGTTATGTGATGCCGAAATGACAATACCCGCTTCTAAACGGAAAGTGCGGGTTAAATACGCCACGGCAGGTGTTGGCATTGGACCGGTAAATGCAGCAGTTAATCCTGCCGCAGCTAAACCTGCTTCAAGTGCAGATTCCAACATATAACCTGAAATACGAGTATCTTTCCCGATTAATACCGTGCGAGAACCTTGAGAGGCTAAAACCTTACCTGCTGCCCAACCTAATTTCAATGCGAAATCAGGTGTGATTGGATATGTCCCTACTTTTCCACGTACACCATCAGTGCCAAAATATTTACGATTTGCCATGTTTATTCCTTATTAAATTTGAATAATGATGTTGCAGAAATCATTCATTCTACAACATATAAAATCTGTTAGTCGCCTACGCTTGTTGCGTTGTTTGCCATACTTTCAAAGCATCTGCCGTTGCAGCCACATCATGCACACGTAAAATAGTCGCACCATTTTGTGCAGCAATTAATGCGCCTGCTACACTTCCCACAACACGTTCGGTTACGGGTTTATCTAATACTGCACCAATCATCGATTTACGTGAAAGGCCTGCTAAAATGGGATAACCGCTTTCACAAAAGTGATCTAACTGCTGTAAAAGTTTATAATTATGCTGCACGGTCTTACCAAAACCAAACCCCATATCCCAAATGATATTTTCTTTAGCGATTCCCTCATCTAAACAAGCTTGAGTCCGAGCTTCTAAAAACTGATAAACATCTTGAACCACATCATCATAATGCGGATTAGTCTGCATTGTACGTGGTTGTCCTTGCATATGCATGATACAAGTCGGTAAATTCAACTGTCCTGCTATTTCGAGTGCGCCAGGTTCACGTAAAGCTCGAATATCATTGATTAAATCCATGCCAACTTTAGCTGCTTCTTGCATCACAATTGCTTTAGAGGTATCCACTGAGATCCAACAATCAAAACGTTTTTGCACGGCTTCAACAAGAGGTATCACTCGTTGCAACTCTTCAGTTTCAGGCACTTCTTCTGCCATTGGTCGAGTTGATTCCCCGCCAATATCAATAATTGTTGCACCTTCTTTCAGCATTTTTTCAACTTGAAATAATGCTTTGTCTAGACTGAAAAACTGCCCGCTATCAGAAAACGAATCAGGTGTGAAATTCAAAATTCCCATAATTTGAGGGAATGATAAATCTAGACATTTGTTATTAGCATAAAGTTTCATAAAGTGCGGTCAATTTTTAAATCAAATTTGAAAGGTTAGATTATAACGGAATATAGTCATGAAAAGAATGAAATAATAAATAAAAAAGCCTTCCAAATTAGGAAGGCTTTATTTTTATGTTTCAGGATCTTCTGAATGATTAACCGCACTTTCAGTTTTCTCTTCCTGCGGTTTTGCTGTTGATTTTGCGTCTTTGTTATCTTCCCAACCAGATGGTGGGGTAACAGGTTCACGATTCATCAATTGTTTGATTTGTTCTTCTTCAATGGTTTCATATTTCACTAACGCATCTTTCATGGCGTGAAGAATATCTATATTGTCGATCAAAATCTGTCTTGCTCTCGCATAGTTACGATTTACGATCGCACGAACTTCTTCATCAATTGCATGTGCTGTTTCGTCAGACATATGTTTTGCTTTCGCCATTGAGCGACCTAGGAATACTTCGCCTTCATCTTCAGTATAAAGAATCGGACCGAGTTTATCTGAGAAGCCCCATTGGGTCACCATATTACGTGCAATATTGGTTGCCACTTTAATATCGTTAGATGCACCGGTAGAAATATTTTCTTCACCGTAAATCAAATCTTCAGCTAAGCGTCCTGCATAAAGTGTTGAAAGTTTACTTTCTAATTGTTTTTGGCTGATACTAATTTGATCGCCTTCAGGTAAGAAGAAAGTTACACCTAATGCTCGGCCACGAGGGATAATCGTGACTTTATGTACCGGATCATGTTCAGGCACTAAGTAACCCACAATGGCATGACCCGCTTCATGGTACGCTGTCGATTCTTTTTGTTTATCCGTCATGATCATGGTGCGACGTTCAGGTCCCATATTGATCTTATCTTTGGCTTTTTCAAACTCAAGCATCGATACAGTACGTTTATTGCTACGAGCAGCAAATAATGCAGCTTCATTAACCAAGTTCGCTAAATCTGCACCTGAATAACCAGGTGTACCACGAGCCAGTGTCATTGCATCTACATCATCAGCGACAGGTACTTTACGCATGTGAACTTTTAAAATTTGCTCACGACCTTTCACATCCGGTAAACCCACAACGACTTGACGGTCAAAACGGCCTGGACGCGTTAATGCAGGGTCAAGTACATCTGGACGGTTCGTTGCTGCAATAACGATTACGCCTTCGTTACCACCGAAACCATCCATTTCAACTAACATCTGGTTAAGGGTTTGTTCACGCTCATCGTGTCCACCACCTAAGCCAGCACCACGTTGGCGACCTACCGCATCAATTTCATCAATAAAGATTAAGCATGGTGCATTTTTCTTCGCTTGCTCGAACATATCACGTACACGAGAAGCACCAACACCCACAAACATCTCTACAAAGTCAGAACCTGAAATGGTAAAGAAAGGCACTTTTGCTTCACCCGCAATAGCTTTCGCTAATAAGGTTTTACCTGTACCTGGAGGACCTACCATCAAAATCCCTTTTGGAATTTTCCCCCCAAGGTTTTGGAATTTTTTCGGTTCACGCAAGAAGTCAACTACTTCACCGACTTCTTCTTTTGCTTCATCGCAACCTGCAACATCCGCAAAAGTCACTTTGATTTGATCTTGGTTCAGCATTTTAGCGCGGCTTTTACCAAAGCTCATGGCCTTGCCGCCGCCACCTTGCATTTGACGCATGAAGAAAATCCATACCCCTACAAGGAATAACATTGGGAACCACGAAATTAAAATTTGTGATAATAAACTGCGTTTTTCAAAAGGCGTACCTTCGATTTTAACTTTTTTATTTAATAAGTCATCTAAGAGCTTTTTGTCTTCCAACGGTGGCATCACGGTCATATATTTAGAACCGTCATTTTTGGTCACAGTGATTTCATTCGCATCAAAGCGCGCTTCCTTCACTTGACTGTTACTCACATCATACACAAAGGTTGTGTAATCTGTTGAATCACTCACGCCATTGGAATTAAAACTTTGGTAAGCTGTCATCATGACAATTGCTACCACAACCCATAGAACTAGATTTTTGACCATATCGTTCAAGGTTTAACCTGCCTTTCTTAAGTTAATTAAAATTAAACGAGATACTATCTCATCCCCGACACAATGAAAAGCTATCAAAGCAATTATCTATTCGCCTTTATAACCGCTTGCTACAATATAAACTTCGCGAGAACGCCCACGAGAGGCTTCAGGCTTACGCACTTTTACGACACTAAAGAGTGAACGAATTTCGCGCAGATACTCGTCAAAACCTTCTCCTTGGAATACTTTGACCACAAAACTGCCTTTTTTCGCCAAAACTTGCTTACACATATCTAAAGCCAGTTCAACTAAATACATTGCACGAGGAATATCAACAGATGGCATGCCGCTAAAATTTGGCGCCATATCAGACATCACCACATCAACTTTTGCTTCACCAACTCGTTCTAATAATGCATTCAGCACATTTTCGTCACGAAAATCGCCTTGCAAGAAATCCACGCCGACAATTGGGTTCATATCCAAAATATCACAAGCAATCACTCGACCTTTTCCTCCAATCTGGCTCACAACGTATTGTGACCAACCGCCTGGTGCGGCACCAAGATCCACCACGGTCATTCCCGGTTTAAACAATTTATCCGTTTGTTGAATTTCATCTAACTTAAAGTAAGCACGTGAGCGTAATTTTTGTTTATGTGCTTTCTGAACAAACGGATCTTTAAAATGTTCGTTTAGCCAACGAGAAGAACTCGCCGAACGTTTTTTCTTTCCCATAATCTCTTTCTTTTGTACTATTTTTTGTAGTAGTTTCGTCTATATTTGGGTACAATCTGCCAAATTCAAGGCTAGACTTACCAAAAAGTGCTGAAAAACCACGTTTTTTCTGACCGCTCTTTTCGGTCTTTTTTTGACTCATATTCATCTATTTAAAGGATTCCTTATGACAATATTATCAACAAAACAAAAACAATTTTTAAAAGGACTCGCTCATCACCTTAGCCCTGTCGTCATGCTTGGCGGTAACGGCTTAACCGAAGGTGTATTAGCCGAAATCGATAATGCGTTAAATCATCACGAATTAATCAAAGTAAAAATTGCTGGCGCAGATCGCGAAACCAAACAATTAATCATTGATGCGATTGTTCGTGAAACCAAATCATCTAAAGTTCAAACCATCGGACATATTTTGGTGCTTTATCGACCAAGCGAGGAAGGTAAAATCCAGCTGCCTCGTAAATAATTGTTATCCCCTCAATTTGAGGGGATGTTTTTTTAGATATAATTTACTTCAATAATCTCGAACTCAACCGTTCCACCTGGTGTGGTAATATTTACGGTATCATCCAACTCTTTCCCTACCAAGCCACGAGCAATCGGTGAATTCACAGAAATCAAACCTGATTTAATATCTGCCTCATCATCGCCCACAATTTGATAAGTGACTTCTTCATCAGTATCGGTATTCACTAATACAACTGTCGCACCAAAAATAACTTTTCCGTTATTTGGTAATTTAGTGACATCGATAACCTGACAATTTGCAAGTTTGCTTTCAATTTCTTGAATACGCCCTTCGCAAAAACCTTGTTGTTCACGCGCCGCGTGATATTCTGCATTTTCTTTTAAGTCACCATGCTCACGTGCTTCAGCAATCGCCTTGATAATTTCAGGGCGACGCTCATTCTTTAAGAAATCTAATTCTTGACGTAATAGCTCCGCACCGCGCACGGTCATTGGAATTTGTTTCATTCTTTTTCCTTGAAATTTGGTAAAAACAAAACCACGACAACGTCTTGCAACCTTGCCGCAGTCAATGAAAAATAAAAAATGATTTACTCTCTTGAGTTCGGAGCTTATTATTATTCGTCTTGAGAAAAATAGCAACCATAACAGAACTAAAAATGACTAAAAAATCTTCTATTTCGACCGCACTTAAAGCGGCATTTATCACACTCGGCTTTTCTTTTTCCTCTATGGCTGAAGTTAATGTGGCTTCTATTACCCAATACCTACCTGAAGGTGCTTCTGCCAGTATCATTGCCAAAAACCTCAATAAAGATCAAATTATCGCAGACTACAATGGTTCAACCTTTATGTTGCCAGCCAGTACGCAAAAAGTTTTCACGGCTGTCGCGGCTAAATTAGTATTAGGTGATGCTTTTCAATTTGAAACATCACTTTTAAGTAACGGAAAAATTCAGAATAATGTTTTAGAAGGCGATCTTATTGTGCAATTTACTGGCGATCCCGATCTAACTAGCGGACAACTTTATAGCCTATTAGCTAATTTAAAAAACCAAGGCATTCAGAAAATCAATGGTGATCTTATTTTAGATACCTCTGTATTTGCTAGCCATGATCGTGGGTTAGGTTGGATTTGGAACGATCTTACAATGTGCTTTAACTCCCCTCCAGCTGCAGCAAATATCGATAATAACTGTTTCTATGCCGAGCTAGATGCAAATCAACCTGTAGGTGAAACAGTCAAAATTAACGTTCCTGCTCAATTCCCTATTCAAGTTTTCGGGCAAGTTTATATTGTGGATCAGCAAGAAGCCGGTTATTGCCAGTTAGACGTCGTTGTTCACGACAATAATCGCTATCAAGTAAAAGGCTGTATTGCTCGCCAAACTAAACCATTTGGGCTTAGTTTCGCCGTGCAAGATCCAGATGCCTACGCTGCTGCCATTATTCAACGTCAATTAAAACGTCTTGGTATTGAATTTACCGGTCAGGTAAAACAACCTCAAAAACCACAGCAAGGACAAAAACTCGCCCAGCATTTATCTAAACCGTTGCCTGAGCTATTGAAAAAAATGATGAAAAAATCGGATAACCAAATTGCCGATGCCTTATTCAGAGCCGTAGCCTACAACTACTATAAACGCCCGGCTTCATTCCAATTAGGCACATTAGCAGTGAAATCCGTATTGCAAAAACAAGGCATTAAATTTGGTAACAGCATCTTAGCTGATGGTTCGGGTCTTTCTCGTCATAATTTAGTTGCACCGAAAACCATGCTTTCCGTCTTGGAATACATTGCCAAAAACGAAGATAAATTACACTTAATGGAAACTTTCCCAATTGCAGGTGTGGACGGCACAATCAGTGGCCGTGGTAGCTTAATTAATCCACCACTAGTGAAAAACGTTATCGCTAAGACTGGCTCATTAAAAGGCGTTTATAACCTTGCCGGTTTTATGACCAATGCACGTGGTGAAAAAGTGGCTTTCGTTCAATTTATCAATGGCTATTCAACCGGTGATTTAGAAAGTAAGACAAAACGAGCACCACTTGTGCAATTTGAAAGTACGCTTTATAACGATCTTTATAAAGACTAAAACGCATAAAAAAATGACCGCACTTTGAATACATAAGTGCGGTCATTTTTCTTTATATTTAACCAAAAAGAAAAAGCACTAAACGCTTCATTGAATTTAGTGCTTTTTTACGATCTTAAACGCGATTAACCTTCATTATGGATTTCAAGGTTGCTTGCATCTTTTTCCCGTTTTTTCTTTGCTGAATCACTACGTTGAGAAGCGATACTATCAAGGTATTCTGGTGTGATATCGCCCGTAATATATTCGCCAGTAAAGACTGAACAATCAAAGCCTTGAATGGCTGGGTTTTCTTGACGCACTGATTCAGTTAGCGCCTCAAGATCTTGGAAAATTAATTTATCTACGCCAATCAATTTCGCAATTTCGTCAACATTACGACCATAGGCAATAAGTTCTTGTTTTGTTGGCATATCAATACCGTACACATTCGGATAACGAATTTCTGGTGCCGCGGATGCAAAGTAAATTTTCTTCGCACCTGCTGCTCTAGCCATACTCACGATTTGTTCGGATGTTGTACCACGAACAATAGAATCATCGACTAATAACACATTTTTGTCTTTAAATTCTGCTTTAATCGTATTGAGCTTGCGACGGACTGAACTAATACGTTGTGCTTGACCAGGCATGATAAATGTACGGCCAACATAGCGGTTTTTCACAAAACCTTGACGGTAAGGTTTGCCTAAGATTTTCGCAATCTGTAACGCAATGTCTGTTGAAGTTTCTGGTACTGGAATAACAACATCAATGTTATCAGCTTCCTCAACCCATTCTTTTGCAATTTTTTTACCTAAATGTTCGCCCATGTGAACACGTGCCGCATAGACAGACACACCGTCTATTGTTGAATCAGGACGAGCAAAATAGACATACTCAAAAATACACGGATTTAAGACCGCACTTTCTGCGCACTGCTCAGCATAAAGCTGGCCATCAAAGGTCACATAAATCGCTTCGCCCGGTGCAACATCACGTACTAATTCAAAACCTGCAACGTCTAATGCCACACTTTCAGAGGCAAACATATATTCTACAAAGCCGTTTTCTTCTCGTTTACCTAACACGAGTGGACGAATACCAAACGGATCGCGAAATGCTACCATGCCATGTCCAATAATCATCGCTAAGCATGCATAAGCACCACGGATATCTTTGTGTGTTGCACGAATTGCATTAAAAATGTCTTGCGGATCGAGATGGTATTTATTCACTCTATCTAAATGATTTGCAAGAATATTGAGAAGAAGTTCTGAATCCGAATTCGTATTTATGTGACGACGTGCTTCTTTAAATAATTTATCTTTTAATTCGTCTGAATTGGTTAAGTTGCCATTGTGAACAAGGCTTAAACCATAAGGTGAGTTAACATAGAAAGGCTGAGCTTCAGATACACTTGAACTGCCGGCGGTTGGATAACGTACATGTCCGAGGCCTGCATGACCTTGTAAACGTAACATATGTTCTTGTCTGAATACATCGCTTACAAGACCATTAGCCTTACGCAAACGAAAGCGGTTTTCATCATCGATTGTGACAATCCCCGCCGCATCTTGACCTCGATGCTGTAATAACG